>CATMNW010000166.1 GCA_950071875.1 uncultured Erythrobacteraceae bacterium
GACGACCCTCAAAAGGCATATCGGATCTTGGCGATCTAGAGATTCTTGAATCGACGCGGAATGTCAGTTGTCCAATCCGATAACTACTCGGACGATATGACTATCGACGGCAAACGCACTCGAACGCAGACAACAGACTGTGATGCGTGTTGTCTCTTCCTCGGCGGGCTCGCCCGTCGCCGCTTCCCACAACTGGCACAGGTGGCGGTGAACCGGTTCTACGACGCCTGTATAGATCCGGTCCAGCGCGGAGGTCGGATGCGCCATCTCGCGGAGTATGAACTGGACAATCGACAACATTTCCGGCCGGCTCGTTACGAAAATGGCCATGGTTTCCAGCGCCACGCGCAATTCCTCAGCTGCACTGTCCGGGTCAGCGGCAGTGACCGGATCATGACCGTCGAAGGAGAATGCGCGTGCGGCTGCGCCTCGGATCGTCTCGACGATGAAGTCCGCGCAGGCATTCCGGAGGCCTTCCTTGCCGCCGAAATGATAGGCGATGCTGGCGATATTGGCTTTCGCTTTCGCGGCGATTTCACGGGTCGAGGTACCGTCAAAACCCTTGCCGCCGAACAGCTCAAGTGCGGCGCGGATCAACGCCTGCCGGGTCTGCTCGGAAGAGCCGGCGTGATGGGGTCGGGTTTGCATGGGTTCGTTTCCAAGTCACTGACGCCCGAATTCGCGCGAGGCACGGCTCGATGCCGCCGCGTTGATGCGGCTGGCCGCCCGACCGAAGAGGGCCGTGCCCGACATCGTCAGTCGGTCGCGCCGACAGGGGCGCTGTGCGCGTCGAGTCTGTGACGGGTTTCGGCGCGATACAGCAGCCATGTCGGCAACAGCGCAATCGCAAAGACGATCGCCACAACAATGAAGCCATCGCCGAACGCGGCCGTATTCGCCTGAATGACGATGCTTTGCGCGAGAAAGGACATCGCCGCCGGCAGTTGTTGGAAATCCGGTATGCCGGCCGCCTTGACCATTCCGGCAACCTGATTCAGCAGCGAAATTGTCGCGGTGTTGTCGCTGGTCTGGGTCGCGGCGAACGCGTCGGCGTGCATCACGGTCCGTCGCTCGAGGAAGACGGCAAGCAGGTTGACGCCGAAGGCGCCGCCGAGCTGTCGTATGAAATTTATTGCTCCCGACCCCTGGGCGACCAGCTTCGCGGGAAGCACCTTCAGCGAACTCGCGGTCAGCGACGGGAAAATGAGGCCCAGACCAACCCGCGACAGCACGGTGAGCCAAGCAAGCACCCAGAAGCTTGTATTGATGTCGATGTCCGCCGTGAGATAGGAGGAATAGGCGAAGATCGCGAGACCGGAGCCGATCAGCCAGCCTGACGGGAGGCGATCGGACATGCGCCCGGCGATGGGGAACACGAGCACCAGAACAAAGCCCGAGGGCATCAGCAGCAGGCCCGCCTGTGTCGGCGTCAATCCCTGGATCGTCTGCACGAACAGCGGGACCAGATAGGTCGAGCCGAAGAGGCCCGCGCCCATGATGAAGCCGACCAGGCAGGCGGAAGCGAAGGGCAACTGCGCGAAGAGCCGCATGTCGAGCATCGGCTTTTCGGTCCTGATCTCCCAAAGGACGAACCCCGACGCTGCAAGCGCGGCAATCGCGAACTGTGCCAGGATCGGATCCGAGGTCCAGCCCTCGCGCTGGGCGTTGGTCAGTGCGTTCAACAGAAAACCGAGAAAGACGCAAAGAAGGATCATGCCGGTCCAGTCGAATCCCGGGCGCGGCCCACTTTCGGCCCGCGACGGCAGAAAAAGGTTCGACAGGACAATGGCTAGCGCGGCGAAGGGAAGACCGAGATAAAAGACATACCGCCAGTTGAACGCGTCGATCAGGATACCGCCGATCCACGGGCCGAGCGCCGGTGCGAGCACGACGCCAATGCCGAATATCCCCATGGCGGCGCCGCGCTGGTTTGCAGGAAAGACCTGGAAGAGCAAAACCATTGCAAGTGGCTGTATTATTCCGGCTGCCGCCCCCTGGATCACCCGCGCAATGGTCAGCACGGTTTCGTTGGGAGCAAGCCCGCCCAGGACCGATCCTGCAGCGAACAGGACGAGCGCGGTGATCATGCTTAGCCGTTGGCCGAAGGCCCTGTTGGCCCAGTCGGCCAGCAGCATCGTGGCGGTCATCGCAGCGAGGAATCCGGTCGAAATCCATTGCGCCTCGACCTGGCTGATGCCGAACGTCCCCATGACCCCGGGAATTGCAACGTTGACGATCGTGGTCGAGAGCACGACCGCAATCGCGGCGATCATCACGGTTCCCGTCGCCAGCCAACGGTAGGCCGGACCATAACGGTCGAAGAGATTATCGATCGACGACATCGATGCTGACTTCCACCATCATTCCGGGACGCAGCAGGCCATCCTGCCTTCCGATGGAAACCCGCACCGGCAGGCGTTGGGTCACCTTGGTGAAATTGCCGCTCGGATTGGGGCTGGGCAGCAGGGCGAACTGGCTTGTAGCCGCTGCGCCGAGCCGCACGACCTCGCCGTGGAATTCCCGTCCGGGATAGGCGTCGACGGTGATCCGAGCGGGTGCGCCAATTTGAACATTCCGGAAATCCGTCTCCTTTACGTTCGCATCGACCCATACGTTCTCGGGATCGTGATAGATAAGCAGCCTGGCGCCGGGCGAGACGTATTCACCGGCGTCAACAAAGGTGCTGTCGATCCCCCCGTCGAACTCCGCTCGGATTTCGCGCTTCGTCAGGTCGATACGCTTCTGTTCGATCTGCGCGGCCAATGCTTCGATCTGTGTGTCAAGCGTGGCGATCTGCCGTTCAAGCACGCCGATCTGGGCCTTCTCCGCCTCGACCACCTGCAGATTTGCCTTGGCGGTCTCAATGCCTGCCGCGGTCGAACGCTCCTGTTGCGTAGCGGCCGAGAGCTGGGCTTCTGCATCCTCGAGCTGCTGGATTGACAGAACATTTCGCCCCGCAAGAGCCGTGACCCGGTCGAACTGGGACTGCGCGTTCTCGAGCGTCGCCTCGGCAGATGCGTGCGCGGCTTCCGCAGCGGTAATTTGGGCGCGGGCCGCGTCAAGCTTGGCGGCGACCTGGGTTCGTATAAAGTCCTGCTGCGCGCGCAACTGGTTCTGCTGGGACTTGACGCCGGATACTTGAGCCTCCAAGCCTTTCAACTCTTGCGTGACGGAGGCCGAATCCAGCGTCGCAAGAACCTGGCCCCTTGCGACCCTGTCGCCCGCAATGACGGAAAGCGTCGCGATCCTGCCGGAGACCTCGCTGCTGACGGCTACCAGATTGCCGGCGATGCGGGCATCGTCGAGGAAGACATGGGTCCACCGCGCCTCCAGCCAAGGATAGGTGAAATAGGCTGCAACACCAAGCGCCGCCAGTATCACCACCGTTCGGACGAGCCGGCGGACTCTTCCGTCCCGCCGCCCTGGTGAGGCGGTTGTTTCGACGGCGTCCCCCGAAGGCTCGGCTTCGGCGATGTCCAGCTCCCTCGCCTTCACGTAGTGCGAGGGCTTTGCTTCCATATTCATTCTAAAATCCTTCAAGTCGGCTGCCGATGAGACGCAGCACCCGATGCGCGGTCGCCAGATCGTCCGGGTGAATGCCTTCCATCACTTCTTTCCTGAAGGCATCCGCAATGCGATCTATCTCGTCGATGACCGGCCTGGCGCTCTCGGTGAGGTGGATTTTCTTGACGCGCCTGTCATCGCCAGCCTCGAGGCGCTCGATCAGTCCCCGCTCCTGGAGTGCGTCCAGCAGACGCACCAAGGTCGGCCCCTCCACGCCGATCTTGTCGGCAAGGTCCCTTTGCGCAAGGCAGCCTGAGTGACGCAGATGCAGAAGTGCAATCCATCGCGCCTGCGTCAGCCCCAGATGCTTCACGCGCGCGTTAAGGAGCGTTCGCCAACGGCGTGCGACCCGGCCAAGTTCCACGGCAAACTCTTTGCTTGGATCCAAGTCTTAGCTTTCTTATTGATAGTGTGCTATTGAATAGCTTAGTTTCGATCATGAGGCAAGGGCTACTGATATGTACCGCAAGATGCTGCTGGCATATGATGGGTCTGTCGACGGGCGTCTTGCCCTTCGCGAGGGAGCGCGACTCGCGCAGCTATGCGGATCGCAGGTCTGCCTGCTGGCGGTGGTGCAGATTTCCACGGGCATCGTGTTTGCGGAGGGCGTGCATCCGGGAATTGTCGGCGACCAGAGCGAGGTCTACCGAAACATCCTGGCCGAAGGCGAGCGGCGCCTGCGCGACATGGGCCTCCGACCCGAAGCCCGCCTCAATATGGGTGACCCCGGACCCGAGATTTGCGCCGTCGCAAGGGAGATCGATGCCGATCTCGTTGTCATTGGACACCGCCAGCATGGAATCCTGGCAAGGTGGTGGTCAGGGTCGGTGGCCACATATCTCGCCGACCATCTGGCCTGCAGCCTGCTGATCGGGCGGATGGAGATGTCCAACCCGCACTCCGACAGGCCCAAGGTCCGATCAAAGGCTCTTTGACAATCCATGCCCGACAGAGTCCCGAGAAACCAAGTCGCTGTCCAAATGGATCAAGTCCGTGTTTGCTTGCCGGCAGAGGTCGCCCTTGCCCTTGAAGGGCTCGCCTTTGCCAAGTCGTTCCACCGACAGCTTTCGTTCGAATTCGAGGTCGCGGGGCTTGCAGTGACGCGTGCCGAGGCGCGCGTGCTCTTGACCGTGGCGCAAAATGAAGGCCTCCGCCAGACGCAGTTGGCCCAATTGCTTTCCTGCGAGGCGATGACCCTCGTCGGCGCGCTCGATCGCTTGCAGGCTGCGGGCCTGGTCAAGCGGGAGCCTGACGAAAGCGACCGCCGAGCGAAGCGGGTTCTATTGCGGCCCGCGGCGATTCCGCTCGTCAGAAGAATCAAGAAAGTCTTCACCGAACTCTGCGTTGCCACTTGCAACGGATTGGACGATGAAGCGGCGAAACAATCACGGGATACCCTTTCGCGAATGCGTGGGAATCTGGCGGAGCTGGCGGCAGGCGCGTATCCGGCGAGCAGAATTGATCAGCCGGCGGAGGAGAGTTCCGGCCACGACCGGGAATGCACGATGGAGCACAACCAAAATGGTCGTCTTTCTCCGTCTCAGTGCCGGATGGCCAGAGCGGGGCTGGGACTTTCCGTCCGTGAGCTTGCGAAACAGGCAAAAGTCTCTGGACTTGCGGTTACCCGCTTCGAGAACGGCAACGTCTCGTGCCCGGACGAAGTGGTAGACGCTCTGAAACAGGTCTTGGAATCAAGCGGCGCGGAGTTCATCAACGAGAATGGAGGCGGTCCGGGTGTGCGGATCCAAGGGAAAAATTGCCGGTAGAGACGGCGTGTCTCTTGGCATGAAGAGAAATTGGGTATCAAAGGCCATGCGGTCAGCGCGATCGGTGTCATTCAGTTCACCTGTGGTGAAGCATGTTCATGGAAGGCGAGAGGGAGAACGGGCAGCTCCGGAGTTCACCTGAGCCCCACTTCCCTCCAGCTATAGGAGAGTCCTGGATTTCGTTGGACCGCTCTCCGATGCGCCCTCAGCTGTCGCTAGAGTTTTCCGGCCCTTGATCAGCAACACGGGCTGGCTGCGTGTGCCGATTTCATGAGCGCGGCCGGGACCTTTCCCGATCGCGCCGTGTGGCCGTTGCTCATTATATAACCCGACGACGGAACGCCCACCGGTTTTGAGCGCGAGCTTCTTTACCCATGGCATCCCTGGACTGGACGGCAGTCTTTATCCCACGAGGTGATCGAGAAGGAGGATGCAGCGGTTTTCCGCTACACCCTTTGACCCTTTCTGGATAGTCGTTGCATCGTTGGCTGGAGATTCCGGCATGTGTCATTATGCATGAGAAGATTAGGCCGCATCATTTGGAGCGGAAGGCAATCCTGCATGTGCGCCAGTCGTCCGCCCATCAGGTGCTGCACAATCACGAGAGCGGCACACTTCAATATGCCCGTCCACGGTCGTCTGACGGCGCTCGGTTGGTTTCGCATCGACACGATCGACGACGATCTCGGCCGCTCTGCCGCCGGCGGCGTCGCACGCGCTGGGTTCGACCGGATGGTCGCGGAAGTCTGCCTCGGCAAGGTTGGAGCGGTGCGGCACGAGG
>CATMNW010000167.1 GCA_950071875.1 uncultured Erythrobacteraceae bacterium
TTGCTACCGCCATTTTCGAATGGCTAGAGACGGTAAAACACCGGATGGAGGGACATGATCGCTTCCAGCTGGCGGTTGCTCGCAATGCGCTTGGAATGATCGCGCGCGGTGACGCTGTGGAAGTCGAATTCGATGACGAACTGCTCGCGCAGGAATTGCTCGAAGGCGAACGCTCGCTGGCGACGCCGGGCCTCCTCGCCATGCTGCGCCGCAATGCGCTCGACAAGCTCGGCGCGGATGTGCCCAAATACCCCATGCTCGCGCTCGCCCACGCCAAATGGACAGGAGAGGAATGATGGATTTCGCCGTACCGCAGGACCTGGAAGACTATTACGCCGAACTCGTCGCCTTCATCGAAAACACCATCGAGCCGCTGGTGGCGAAAGACGACAATATCCGCTTCTTCGACCACCGCCGCGAAGATGCGCGAACCGACTGGGAGCGCGGCGGCCTGCCCAATCACGACTGGGAGGACTTGCTGCGCCAAGCGCGCAAGGCGGCGGACGAGGCAGGACATTGGCGCTTCTCCGCGCCCAAAAAATACGGCGGCAAGGATGGCTCCAACCTGTGGATGGCGGTCATCCGCGACCGCTTCGCCCAGCGCGGTCTCGGCCTCCACAACGATCTCCAGAACGAACATTCGATCGTCGGCAATTTTCCCTTTGTGGCCATGTTCGAGACCTTCGGCACCGAGGAGCAGAAGGAGGAATTCATCAATGGCGGTTTCGAAGGAACACGGCGCGTCGCCTTCGGCCTGACCGAACCCGACCATGGCTCGGACGCCACCTGGATGGAGACCAAGGCGGTGCGCGAGACGCGCGACGGGGTCGACGGCTGGCGGATCGACGGCGAAAAGATGTGGATCACGGGCATGCATGTCGCCACGCATTGCGCGATGTTCTGCCGCACCGGCGGCGAGGACGGCGATGCGCATGGTATCACCTGCCTGCTCGTTCCCAACCCGACCGAGGGCCTCGAGATCGAGGAGTGGATGTGGACCTTCAATATGCCGACCGACCATCCGCGCCTGTCGGTCAACAACGTCTGGGTGCCCGAAAGCGCGATGCTCGGGCAGGAAGGCCGCGGCCTCGCGCTGGCGCAGAGCTTCGTTCACCAGAACCGCATTCGTCAGGCCGCCTCTTCGCTCGGCGCGGCGCAGTACTGTATCGAGGAAAGCGTCAGGTATGCACGTGAGCGCAAGCCCTTCGGCCAGGAACTTGCTCGCAACCAGGCGATCCAGTTCCCGCTGGTGGAGCTTGCCACCCAGTGCGAGATGCTGCGTCTGCTCATCTACAAGACCGCCTGGGAGATGGACAACATGGCCCATGAAGAGATCGAGAAGACGATCTCCGACAAGGTCTCCATGTGCAATTACTGGGCGAACCGGCTAGTCTGCGAAGCGGCTGACCGGGCGATGCAAACGCATGGCGGTATCGGCTATTCACGCCACAAGCCGTTCGAGCATATCTACCGCCACCACCGACGCTACCGGATTACGGAAGGAGCAGAGGAGATCCAGATGCGCAAGGTTGCAGCATATCTATTCGGCTATCTGGGTCCCAAGCGCGGCAAGTACGGCTAGCGCTCGTTTACCGGTCTCATTCGACTATTCGCAGAATTCGCGCTTGACCCTTTGCGGGTTGCAAGGCCTCATGGCTCGCGAGAAACTTCGGGGACTGACTTCATGATCAATTCGCTTCGCCTGCTGGGAGCAGGCCTGCTGCTTTCGACCTCCGCCGCCGCGATGGCCCAGACTGTGCCCATCGTTTTGCCGGGCGCTCCCGGCGAGGAGCCGCGGATTATCGATGCCGATGAAGCAATCAAGCTGTCGGACACACGCTTCTCTCCCGCCGACGTTACTTTCATGCAGCACATGATCGTTCACCACCAGCAGGCGGTCGAGATGTCGCAATTGGTCGACGATCGCACGAACAATGATGCGGTCGTCAAGATTGCCGAGGGTATTCTCGCTACCCAGAAAGACGAGATCGAGTTCATGCAAACCTGGCTGCAGGATCGGAGCCAGCAGGTCGAGATGCAGGGCATGGGCCATGCTCATCACATGATGGAGGGCATGGCCAGCCCGGAAGAGATGAGCGAGCTTGCCGCTGCAACAGGCACTGCGTTTGACCGGCTGTTCCTGCAACTGATGGTCGAACACCATCGCGGCGCTCTGTCCATGGTCGAAGACCTGCACGACACCTCTGGAAGTGCCTACGATCCGGTCCTGTTTGAATTCACCAATGACGTCGTTACCGATCAGCAGGCAGAAATCGATAGGATGAATGGCGTTCTCGCCACCCTTTCGACTGATCCGCGTGCGACGTTGGCCCCCGGTTTCAGGGATGCGGAAGAAGCAATTCTGAACATGCGCAAAGTGGCTTCGCTGCCTAAGCCGGCGGGTTTCTTCGATCCTGAAAACCCAGCCCAGCTCCAGCCTTTGAAGGAAGCTGCAGAGGACGAGAGCGAAAGTGCGGACGAAGACGAACAGACCAAGTCCCCGCGCGAAGAAGGCGAAGAAGCCGAAAAGAGCGAGCCGCAGTTCGGCGAGCGTGGCTCTCTCCTCAGCTTTGCTTTCACGGATATCGCTTTCAGCGGCGATATCATGGTCGCTGGCAGCTATCACGGTTTCAACGCTTACCGCCTGACTACCGACGGATTGCCGCAGCTGGTCAGCTCGGTGGTGTGCCCTGGCGGGCAGGGCGATGTGTCCATCGCGGGCGACCTTCTGATCATGAGCGTGCAGGATGCCCGGGCGCGTATCGACTGTGGTTTGGAGGGTATCGACGGAAAGGTAAGCGACGAACGCTTTCGCGGCATTCGTATCTTCGACATTTCCAATATTTCCCGACCGCGCCAGGTCGGCCTTGTGCAGACCTGCCGTGGCAGCCACACGCACTCCATCGTGCGTGCCAATGACGAACGGCTGGTCATCTACAACTCCGGCACCAGCTATGTGCGCGATGACGAGGAAATGCAGGGCTGTTTCGAGATTGGCGGCGACAATACTGCACTATTCAGCATCGACGTAATCGAAGTGCCGGTAGCCGATCCGTCCCGCGCGCGGGTAATCGACAGTCCCCGTGTTTTTGCTACGGACGGGGAGATCGCGGGTCTGTGGCGCGGCGGCGATCATGGCGAAGGTTCTCAGGATACAAACAGCACGAACCACTGCCACGATATAACCGTCTTCCCCTCACTCGATCTTGCGGCAGGGGCATGTTCGGGCAACGGCATTATCCTCGACATCAAGGATCCGCTGAAGCCGGTTCGCATCGATGATGTAACCGACGAAGGCTTTGCCTACTGGCACTCGGCCACCTTTAATAACGACGGCACCAAGGTTCTGTTTACCGACGAGTGGGGCGGTGGCGGTCGTCCGCGCTGCCAGGCTGGCGACCCTGTGAATTGGGGGGCCAACGCTTTCTACGACATCGAAAATGGCAAGCTGGTCCATCGCGGTAGTTACAAGTTGCCGGCGCCCCAGAGCGACAAGGAAAACTGCGTTGCACATAATGGCTCGATTATTCCGGTGCCGGGGCGCGATATCTTCGTCCAGGCGTGGTACCAAGGCGGAATTTCGGTGATCGACTTTACCGATGCCGCCAATCCGTTCGAGATAGCCTATTTCGATCGCGGGGCGGTGGACGAGGAGCAATTGGTCACCGGCGGCTACTGGAGCGCCTATTGGTATAACGGCCGCATCTATGCGACCGAGATAAGCCGAGGTCTGGATGTCTTCGCTCTTGAGCCAAGCGATCACCTGACAGCCGAGGAAATTGCAGCGGCCGAAGGTGCGGTGTACGCCGATGGCGTTTTCAATCCCCAGACACAAACCCGGGTTACTTGGCCGGAGGCGCTGGTCGCGGCAGCGGCCAGCAGTCGAGGCGAAGGCGAATAGGGTAATCTGTCCGACCAAAGAAAGAAGGCCCCCGCTGGATAATGCAGCGGGGGCCTTTTGAGTTTTATTGGTTTTGAAAGGGTGGTTATCCTGCGGGCTGGGACTGGATCTCTGCTGCCGCAAGCTTCACCCGTTCTGCCAGCTCCGGATCGGACTGCATTGCAGCACCTATTGCGTTGAACGTTTCCGCATCGAGGCCTGAATCGGCGACGATTTGTGCTGCCTGTTGCTGCTTGGCAGCTTCATCGCCCGAAAGGCCTTGGATCTCGACGACGGCCGCAGCGAAGTTCTGCACCTCGGCATCGGAATATTCCGCAGTAGCCGCCTCTTCCTCCATCATTGGCTCAGCCGGAGTTTCAGTAGCCGGAGTTTCCGGGGCGGACATGGTTGTTGCCGGATCTGCCATCTGTTCTTCGGCAGACTGCGCGGCAGCACTACCTGCAAAAGCCATTGCGGTACCAGCGAAGAGAATAGTGAGGGTTTTCATAACGGTTTCCTTTGGACTGCTGTCCCCTGTGCAACCGATATGAGATCAATGGTCACCTTTGCGAACGGCTGCCGAGACTAAATGTGTCTAAAGAAAGGCAGGAATCCGAAGATGACCCCCACGAGCGATGAACCGAGAAGGAATGTACTTCTTGCGGCGCGGAATCGCATGAAAAAACCCGGCGGGATCGCTCCCGCCGGGTCGTATTTCCGGATTGGCGAGGTAGGGCTTAGAAGCCCATGCCCCCCATACCGCCCATGCCGCCCATGTCGGCCATTGCAGGTGCGGCTGCCTTGTCTTCGGGCTTATCGACGATGGCAGCTTCCGTCGTAATCAGGAGGCCGGCGACCGACGCTGCGTTCTGCAGGGCAGTACGCACAACCTTGGTCGGGTCGATAACACCAGCGGATACCAGATTTTCATAGGTATCGGTCGCAGCATTGAAGCCCAGGCTTTCATCGTTGCCGTCGGTCAGCTTGCCCGCAACAACCGCGCCGTCATGACCGGCATTGGCTGCGATCTGGCGAACCGGCGCCTGAAGCGCACGGCGAACGATGTCGATGCCACGGGTCTGGTCGTCGTTGCCACCGGTCAGGCCTTCGAGAGCCTTCGCACCGTAAAGCAGCGCGGTACCACCGCCCGGGACGATACCTTCTTCGACGGCAGCGCGGGTCGCGTGCAGCGCGTCATCGACGCGATCCTTGCGCTCCTTCACTTCGACTTCGGTTGCACCGCCGACCTTGATGACTGCAACGCCGCCAGCGAGTTTCGCCAGGCGTTCCTGCAGCTTTTCACGGTCGTAGTCGGACGACGTATTGTCGATCTGAGTGCGGATTTCCGAAACGCGAGCCTTGATGTCGCCTTCCGAACCGGCGCCGTCGACGATGGTCGTGTTGTCCTTGTCGATGGTGACGCGCTTGGCTTCGCCAAGCATGCCGAGCGTGACGTTCTCGAGCTTGATGCCGAGATCTTCACTGATCATTTCGCCCTGCGTCAGGATCGCGATGTCCTGCAGCATCGCCTTACGGCGATCGCCGAAGCCAGGAGCCTTGACCGCTGCAACCTTGAGGCCGCCGCGCAGCTTGTTCACCACGAGGGTGGCCAGCGCTTCGCCTTCGATATCTTCCGCGATGATCAGCAGCGGGCGGCCCGACTGGACAGCCGCTTCGAGAACCGGAAGCATCGCCTGCAGGTTCGAGAGCTTCTTTTCGTGAATCAGGATGTACGGATTTTCGAGTTCGACCGTCATCTTGTCCGGGTTGGTGATGAAGTACGGGCTGAGATAGCCACGGTCGAACTGCATACCTTCGACGGTTTCGAGCTCGAATTCGAGGCCCTTCGATTCGTCGACGGTAATCACGCCTTCCTTGCCGACCTTTTCCATCGCTTCGGCGATCTTTTCGCCGACCTCACGGTCGCCGTTGGCCGAGATGATGCCGACCTGCGCGATTTCTTCCGAACCGGACACGTCCTTCGAACGTCCCTGGAGGTCTGCAACCACCTTTTCGACAGCGAGATCGATGCCGCGCTTCAGGTCCATCGGGTTCATGCCCGCTGCAACCGACTTCATGCCTTCGGTCACGATGGACTGTGCAAGGACCGTGGAGGTGGTGGTGCCGTCACCGGCGGCGTCGTTCGATTTCGAAGCGACTTCCTTGAGCATCTGCGCGCCCATGTTCTCGAACTTGTCCTTGAGTTCGATTTCCTTGGCGACGGT
>CATMNW010000168.1 GCA_950071875.1 uncultured Erythrobacteraceae bacterium
GGTGTCGCGGTTTGCCCGCAACAGTCGTGACTGGCAGCAGCTCATCGAGATGTGCCGCGTCGTCGGCACCGTGCTGATCGACCAGGAGACGATCTATGCGCCGCGCCAGGGCAACGACCGGCTGCTGTTGGAGCTGAAGGGAAGTCTCAATGAGTACGAGCTCGAACTTTTGCGCCGGCGTTTGCTCTCGGCCCGCTATGAGAAGGCCCGCCGTGGCGAATTCGTGAAGGTCGGGGACCGGATTGAGAAGGACCCCAACCACCGCGTGCAGGAGGCGATCATCACAGTGTTCGACAAGGTCGCGGAACTCGGTAGCGCCCGCCAGGCCCTGATGTGGTTCCTCGAGTATGGACTGGATTTGCCTGCCAAGCGCAACAATGGCGATGTCGTCTGGCGCAGGCCGAACTGTGCAACCATCCACCGAATGATCGAGAACCCGATCTACGGCGGCGCCTACGCCTATGGGAAGTCTGGTGTCGCACCGGGATTTGGCCCGTCTCACATTCGGCCGGGCGCTCGCCGCAAGCCGCGCGAGGAATGGCTGGCGCTGATCCCGGGCAGCCATGAAGGCTGTCAGTTGGGAAGGGCAGAGGCGATCCACACGATGTGAGCGACAATGTGCCACAGGCAGGCATCACGGGGCGCCCAAGCATGGAGATCTGTTGCTGGCGGGCCTTGTTCGCTGCCGGCGCTGCGGCCGCAAGCTCACGGTGCGATACACGGGCGCAAAGCACAACATCCCACGCTATTCCTGCTGGCGCGGGCTGCTCGACAATGGTGAGCCGCGTTGCATCGCTTTCGGCGGACTGCGCGTCGACGATGCGATCGAGGAAGCGCTTCTGCGTGTCGTGCAGCCGGGGGCGATTGTTGCGGCTGCAGAACCTGAGGCGCAGGCTGCCAGCGAAGTGGCGTTTGATACGCCGGCGGTCGCGCTCGGCCAATTCATCTTCGGCAAGGGCGGCGAGGAAGCGGGCGGCCCGCCAACCTTCTTGTCGGCCTGTTCGGCGAATTGCGGCCAGATCACCTTGGTAGCGGGAAGACGCAGTTCGTTGAGCAGCAGGCTGAGCTTGGCGTGGTCGATTGTCTTGTCCTTCATGCCGCATCTCCCGTCACGCCGGCGCTAATCTAATCGGGGCTTCATCGGTGTCCAGGGACGCAAGCTGCCCGACGATGTTCGGCATCTTTGCCGGGTCGGGCGCGAAACGCGCTCGAATGGCGGCCATGTCGGGCAGCTTGTGCTTCCTGAGGTGGGCAGCCAGTTCATCGGCCAGTTCACTCTCGCAACAGCGCTCATGAGCAATGGTGAGAACTTCAACCATGGTGCGGCAGGCCTGGCGCTCCGGCAGCCGCGCGACAAGAAGATCGAACATTTGCTTGTAGGCCTGTGTAGGCCTCACGCGGAAACGGAAACAGCTCGATCGCGGTAAACGACGTTCATCAGCGCCATGGGCCAATTGGAAAGCGACAGCGGACATTACGGTCTAATGCTCGTCACCGTTAAGGGCGGGTCGCTTCGCAAATGGCCTGCGGCTCACTTGACCGTCACTGCGCGCGGCGGCGATGTCCGAAGTCAGGTCGGGACGAGGAGATGGCCGCCAGTTGGCCAAGCAGGGAGATGAAAGATGATAGCAGATCAAACCTTGGCAATCATCGCCCCTACAAGTGCCAAGCGACACAGACCTTTGTGTCTTGTTCCGGTTAAGCCACCCGGCGCGTGACAAGTCCTGACCGAATCACCCGACCGTATAATTCACGGCCGAGCGCGTTCTCCACGCCCTGCGCCGTCTCGATCAGGCGGTCCAAATCAATTCCCGTGTCGTAACCCATCTGTTCGAGGACTGCGACCAAATCCTCGGTCACCACATTTCCTGTATGGCCTTCGGCATATTTGATTGCTGCCGGGTGTCCACCCAGTCCTCCGAAGGATGAATCGAGATAGTCCACGCCGGTCTCCACCGCGGCAAGCGCATTTGCCAGCCCGGTGCCGCGCGTGTCGTGAAAATGTGCGATCCACACGATGTCCGGAAATCGATCCAGCAACGCTCCAAACCGCTCACGTACGAGTTTTGGGTCCGCCATTCCCGTAGTGTCGCCGAGAGTAATCATTTCGATTCCCATCTCCGAGAAGAAGGTCGCCCATTCTTCGACCGCGGACAGCGGCACGTCACCGGTAAACGGGCAGCCGAACGCGGTGCCGATCGTGCCGACGATCCGCAGCCCGCTCTCTTGCGCGGCTTCGACCATGCCCCCGAATCCGCTTCGAACTTCGGCGTGGTTACGGCGGGTGTTTCTCAGTTGATGCGTTTCGCTCGCCGAAACGACCATGCTGATTTCGGACGGTCCGGCGCCGTCGACGACTGCCTGGACCGCGCGCTCCACGGCGCGGGCGTTTACGCAGGTCGCCTTGTACGAAACGCCAGCGCGCCGGCTGATGCGCTTCAGAACATCCTCGGCGTCGGCAAATTGTGGAACGTATTTGGGATGGGAGAACGACGTTGCTTCGATGCGCCGAAAGCCGAGCTCCGTGAAGCTGTTGATCAGAGCCACCTTCGTATTCGTGGGCAGGAACTCCGTCTCGTGCTGCAGACCGTCCCTGGCTGCACACTCGCAAATCGTGATCTGGCGTGACATGCGACTGTATCCCTAGAGCAACTGAAGCGTTTCCTTGCCAGACCGCAGCGTGCTCGCATCATAGGTCTGGCTGATCGTTCCAAGCCTTACGACCAGCACCCGGTCGGCGATGCGGATACCCGCATTCACGTTCTGCTCCACGAGCAGAATCGTTGTGTTCCAGTTGTCGCGAAGCGTCTGCAATTGGTCCAGCACCTGGGTCGTGAGACTGGGCGCCAGGCCCGCCGATGGTTCGTCGACGAGCAGCACGCGAGGTTCGAGCATCAGAGCTATTCCCATCGACAGCATTTTCTGCTCGCCGCCGCTCAGCAGTCTCGCCGCCGAATCGCGTCGTTCCGCCAGCTGCGGAAAGAACTCCAGTATGCGTGCCATTCGCTCGTCAACGAGCGATGCCGACTCCAGCAGATAGCCTCCGAGGCGGAGATTGTTGCTCACTGAGAAGTTCGGGAAAAACCCCTGGTGTTGCAGTACGATGCTGAGGCCGGTCTCTACGTTGAGCCGGACGTTTGGAGTGCCTATCGGCTCGCCGTCCACCGATATCTCGCCCTCGCACCACGGAAGCAGTCCCGTGATAGCACGCAGGATGGTTGATTTGCCCGCTCCGTTGTGCCCGACGAACAGCACGATCTCCCCCGGAGCCACGGCGAAATTTATGTCGTGCAGAATGCGATTATTGGCGTACCCGCCGTCGAGATTTTTCACCTCGAGAATTGGCGCCTGTCCGCTTTGTGCGCTCATGACTCATACTCCCAGGTACAGGCGGTTGAGGTCTTTGTCCGCCATGATCTCGTCGAAGCCGGCAACCTTCGCCACCGTGCCTTCCGCCATGAAAACCACGCGGTCAACCAGACCTTCGAGGAAGTCCATATTATGTTCGACGATCAGCATGGTGACCCCGAGATCCTCGCGCACGCGAAGGATCGTGCGGCGGATGTCCTGGCGCATCTGCGGGTCGATGCCCGCGGCGGGCTCGTCAAGCAGCCAGACGGAAGCGCCTTGCGCCAGCAGCCGTGCGAAGCCGACCAGCTTCTGCTGGCCGAAACTCAACTCGCCCACCTTTTCGTTCGCGTGCCCCTCAAGGCCCATGTAGCGCAGAAGATCGAACGCCTTTTCACGGCGCGCCGCCTCACCTGAGCGGTCTATGGGAAGCCAGGCGAACAAGGGGTTTTCGCGCAGTGATCGCGGGAACGACACCAGCACGTTGTCGAGCGCCGTCATGTTGCTGAACGGGCGCACATGTTGAAACAGACGTCCGATCCCGGCTTGCGCGATCCGGTGCGGTTTCAGCGTCGAGAGGTTTTGTCCGCGATAGCTTATCTTGCCCGCGTTCGGCCGGATGCTGCCACCTATGAGGTCGAATAGTGTCGTCTTGCCCGCACCGTTGGGTCCGACGATGCCAATGATGTCACCGGCGTCGACAGAGATGCTGGTGTCATGTACCGCAACAAGCCCGCCATAGGATTTGGTGACATTGTCGATCCTCAGCAATGGTCCTTGCGCGTCCGCGGCGAACGCATTTGGATTGACATGTTCCAGCTTTACCGCCTGACGCTGTCCGCGCCCCTCCAGTCCCGCGCTGTCGGCTACAAGAGTGCTCGTTGCATGTTCCGGCAGCAGTCCCTGCGGTCTCCGCATGATGACGCCGACCAGGATCAGGCCGAACAGGACCATGGCGAGATGCGCTCCCGCCGCCGTCGGCATGATGACGCGGAGCGCCTCCTCCAGCGTGATCAGGACGGCCGCGCCGGCGATCCCCCCGAACGGATTTGCGAGTCCGCCCAGCAGCACCATAATCACGACCGTGAATGAGACATAGATGACGAAGCTGTCGGGGTTGATGAAAGTGATTACGGTGGCGAACAGGCCGCCGGCGACTCCGGCAAATCCACATCCGATGAAGAAGACCGCGATCTTGAACCAGAGCGTGTTCTTGCCGAGCGCGGCGATGCCGATCTCGTCTTCGCGGATTGCCTTCATGACACGGCCGAACGGAGATCGCGTCGTCTCATACATCATCCACCAGCACAGAGTCGAAACGGCCAGCGTGATCAGAAAGACCTGTCCGTTTGTCTGAAACACATAGCCGAACAGGTCTGCATGCGGGATGTCGCGTATTCCGGCTGGGCCGCCGGTGATGTCGAGATTGAGGAACAGCGACGTGCCGAGGACCTGTACCGCGAAGGTGGCGAGAAGCAGATATTCGCCAGACACCCGCAGTGACGGGATCGACAACGCGAGGCTCGCGGCGGCCGCTGTTGCAAAGGCAACGACCAGGGCGAGCGGAAACGGCACGCCATACTCGATCCGCACGATCGTGAACGCGTAGGCGCCGATGCCGAAGAAGACTGCATGGGCGACCGAGAACAGGCCCCCGTAACCCTTGATGAGGTTCAGCGACGTCGCCAGAAGCGCGTATACGCAGATGAGCGTGAGCACGAGAAACAGATAGTCCATCGTCAGCCACCGTCCGCTGTGTGCATGGCTTGCAGGGTTTTCGCGAAATCGGTCATCTGGCGGCTCTTGCGGCGCCGATGTTGCCGAGCAGTCCGCTTGGTCGCCACACCACCACCACCATCATGATGAGGAACGCGATCGTGTCGGACCAGAAGGCCGGCAGCTGCAGACTGATCATCGCCGCGAGCAGGCCGAGCATGAAAGCGCCCAGGAAGGCGCCGACCGTGCTGCCGATGCCGCCTACGACGACCGCGGCGACAGCGTAAAGCAGTGGCGTAAGGCCCATCGTCGGCACGAGGCTTGAATACCAGCCGGTGGCGATGGCAGCGGGAACCACAAGCAGCGAGGCGATGGAAATGGCGACGGCGCTAACGAGCGTCGGATTGATCCCGACGACCTCCGCCATCGTTGGATTGTCCGCATAAGCCATCATGGCGCGGCCGATCCGCGTGGCTTTCAGAAAGAGCATTGTCGCGCCGAAGCCTGCGATCGCCACGGTGAGCGTCACGATATCGGTCAACGATATGATCACCGTGCCAATCTGGTAGAAAACGCCACCGAAGGGATTTTCGAGATACCGTCCGCCGGTGCCCCATCCCAGCGCAATGAGATTTTCGATCGCAAACTGCATGCCGATCGATGCGAGCACGAGCGCGAAAGTGCCGGAGTTCCGTCGCTTCAAGGGGGCGTATATGTAGAGCTGTATCAGGAGCCCAGCCGCCACGGTCAGGATAGCTGTCAAGACGAATCCCAGCCAGAACGGCAGGCCCAGTTGCATGATGAACGCGTAGGCGAGAAAGCCCGCCAGGGCGAAGATCGCAGCGTGAGCGAAATGAAAGATGTGCGATACCGCAAGCACGAGGCCGAACCCGGTCGCCACCATCGAATATATGGCGGCTTGTGAAAGTCCGACCACCAGTAGCTGCAAGGCGAGATCCATTCCGAGCTCCGCTTGGATTTACTTGAGATGCTTGCCGAACGAATAGGGATGGTGGGCAAACAGCATGCGCAAATGC
>CATMNW010000169.1 GCA_950071875.1 uncultured Erythrobacteraceae bacterium
CGGCGCGAATACGACAAGAACGGGCTGCATATTCTAGGCGCAGCCGGCGGCGCGGCTTACGATATGATGTGCAACAAGCCGGTTGCGGATCTGGAACAGGCCAAGGGCAAGCGCGTGCGCAGTCCCAATCAGGCATTCGCCAGGGAAGTCGAAGCGCTCGGCATGGTCGCTGTTCCGATCGTGATCTCGGAAGTCTACGAGGCCTACAGCCGCGGCATCATCGACTGCGTCATCCTTTACCCCTGGGGCTACAATTCATATGGGCTGACGGGCGTCGGCGGCGACAACTACTGGATCCGCATTCCGCTGTCAGGCTGGATGGCAACTCTGGCGCTCGTCAACAAAGGCGTATGGGACGGCCTTCCTCCGGTTGCCCAGCGCATCTTGACCGACGGCTACGCGACCCTGCTGGAGGTCGATGCCGCGCAAACACTTGCAGGCACGGTGAAGTTCGGCGATTCCGTCCGGGAGGGTAAAGTCCAGGTCCTGGAAATCTCGGACGATATGATGGCAGCATTGAAGGCACATCAGGCCAAAATCGTCGCAGAATTGGCAGCGAATGCACCGGAAGGCGTCACCGATCCCCAGCAGGCGATCGATCAGTTCATGGAACTGATGAAGAAGTGGAGCGACATCGTCTCGAATGATTTGGGCATTCCAGCCGAGTCGGCCGATGCAAATGAAGTGAACGACGCGTGGCACGAAGACCATACGGCTGAACTGAGAGCTTATCAGCAGCGCGTTTCGAAAGAACTTGCCGCAGCATATGCGGCTGCCGAATAGACCGACCTTCTCTGCCCGAGCCGCCTTCTTGCGGTTCGGGTTCAGCGTTCGGCCGGGCCGTACTCAGGCCCGCGTCCGGCGCCAGGTGGTACCGATATTTCCCCCATCCCAGTCGATCGGTGAGGGTTCCAGTTGGATCCCGACGCTGTCCAGGCGGGCCAAGTTAATGCCTTTTGATGACCTTTCAGGCGCGCTGTCGAAACAGCGATGGACATTGGAGTAACGATGAAACGGAAGGTAATACTGACTTGCGCGGTGACGGGCGGCGGAGCGATTGGCCCAAAAGGCAAATACGTGCCCATTACACCCGAACATATTGCTTCGGAGGCGGTGGCCGCCGCCAGGGCTGGCGCAGCCTCCGTCCACATTCACGTTCGCGATCCCGAGACCGGCGCCCCATCCATGGCGTTGGCTCTCTATGAGGAAGTCGTTCAGCGAATCCGGGCCAGCGGCGTCGATGTGCTTATCAATCTGACGGGAGGTGTCGGCGGAACCTACATCCCCTCCCTGGAGCCGGGCAATCCAATAAAGGAAGTTCTGTCGCCATACCTGCGTACGCAACACATCAAGAAGTTGAGGCCGGATATTTGTACCCTCGATATCACGACAATGAATTTTGGAGAAAACGCAGTCGTAAATACGCCAGCCCATCTGAGGATAATGTCGAAGATCATACAGGAGGCCGGCGTCAAGCCCGAGCTCGAGGTTTTCGATCTTGGCCAGATCGATCTTGCGAACCGTCTCTTGGCAGCGGGAGAGTTGCCCGCGCCGCCGTTTTTCCAGTTCTGTCTCGGAATTCGCGGCGGAGCACCCGCTACCACCGAGAGCATGGTCATGATGCGCTCGCTCCTGGCGCAAAACACCCTTTGGTCGGCTTTTGGGATCGGACGCGCCCAATTTCCCATGATTGCGCAATCCGTGATCCTGGGAGGGCACTGCCGTGTGGGATTGGAGGACAACCTCTATCTTGAACAGGGCGTGCTGGCCGAAGGCAACGTCCCTCTGGTCGAACGAGCGGTGACGATTATCGAGGCGCTTGGATGCGCGGTTGCGACCCCTGCGGAAGCACGCGAGCTTCTTTCCATCGGGAGCGCATAGCCGGATATGGACGGGGAAACTGAAGGAGTAAATGAAGCGCCGGCCGCCGTTTTCCTGCCTTCGAATGAGGGGTGGACGCTGATATCCGACAACAGATTCGCGGATATGATTGCAGATCTGTGGATCAAGCAGACGGGCGATGACCTCAGCGTGGGAATGTTCTGCGAGGAACGCCACGACAACGGCACCGGCACGATACACGGCGGGATGATTTGCACCCTGGCGGATATAAGTCTGGGGAAAATGATTCGCCTGCGGCGTAACCGGGACCAGCCGCCGGATGCCCCCGGAATTGCGAGCGCCACCATTCAACTCGACGTGAATTTTTGTGGGCGGGTCGGTCGCGGCGATTTCGTTTACAGCAAGGCCATCATCAAATCGATGAGCCGGTCATTGACCTTCGCTCAAGGCGAGCTGTGCGTCTGCGACCGTACCGTCGCCATCATGCAGGGCGTTTACAAGGTGATCGACAGCAGGCGAGGGGTCTAACGCAATTCCCTGCACTTCCTCATTCGGGGATAGCTGCGCGGGCGCCGCGTCGATGAACGGTTCGATCGGGTGCCGCACGAAGCTGGCATGATCGTCCGGTGCCCCGGGAAAAGGGTCGAGGAGGCGCGCCATGGCTCGAAGCTTGTCTTGCGCGTCCCGGATCGCGGAACTGGCGCAGAGCGCTTCCTCGGCGAGGTCGGGGCTGGGCTCCTTTTTCCAGAGCGCGTGGCGAGCGATTGTGATGGCGGTTGTCGCAATTCTCAAAAAGTCGGAGGCGTATTGACCCACAGCAGGATGGTCGTCGTCTGGCCCGGGTTCAGCCAGGCGTGTCTCAACGTACTCGGGAAATAGATGCTTTCGCCCTGGCCGAGATTGTGCTGCTTGTCGCCCTGGATTGTGATCTGGAACTGCCCGAACAGAACGTAGATGAATTCCTCGCCGTCGTGGTCGTAAGCGCCATGGCTGCCGATACCGGGCTCGATGTACCAGCGCTGGCAGTCCATCATGGTCTTGCCGGAGGCCATCTGTTCGATCCGCAGACCCGAGCCGAGCGTCGGTTGCAGAACCCCTCCCGACTTGGGCGTTATCACCGTCTGCTGACCCGCCATGGTGTCCTCGGCCATTAGCTCGGTCAGGGTCAGGCCATAATAGGATGCCAGCGCCTTCGTTTCGGGAATGCCGCCCAGCGACGTGCGCTCGATCGATGCAAGCACCTTCTGGTCGATGCCGGTGCGGCCGGAAAGCTCGCGTAGCGTCAGTTTGGCCGCCTGGCGCAGACGGCGCAGGCGGTCTCCCACCGTGCTGACCGTTTCGCTCGGCTCGGGAGCAGGGCCCGAGGGCACGATCGCCGATCTCAGCGCGGTGATGCTGAGGCCTTGGATCTTGCGCAGGCGCTGGATGTTCTGTGCCTCCACGACATGACGCTGTTCGAACTGGCGGTGGCCCGTCGCGGTCACATGCGGAGTGAGGAGATTCTGGTCGCACCAGTAGCGCAGGGTGCTGACCGGGATGCCGGTCAGCCGGCTCAGATCCGAGATCCTCAGGACCGCTTTCGAGCCGGCGCCGCTGCCGGAATCTTCAACATCGTTGCTCATTTTTTGACCTGCATGGCGGGGATTCTATCTGCCACAGCCACTGGGCGATGTCAGGCGAGAAAAATTCAACAAATTAACTTGACATATTTTTTCAACCGTTCACTTTTGGTTGTCAAGCGCCGGGGACGGTCGCGCACGGAATACGCTAAAAAGTAGGAAGGACTGCTCGGATGTGGCGAGTTGGGATTGACGTTGGGGGAACTTTCACTGACCTTTTCGCTTGGAACGAACAGAATAACAACTACAAGACAGCTAAAGTTCTGACGACGAAAGACGACCGTTCACGCGGAGTTTTGCAGTCGATCGAAGCCGCGGGCATCGCTTTCGGCGACATTTCTCTTTTGATGCACGGCACGACCACGGCGACGAACGCGCTGATCGAACGCGACTTTCCCGACGCCGCCTTCATCACCACCGACGGGTTCCGCGACACGATCGAAATCGGGCGCCAGCACCGCAAGGCGCTCTATGATCCCTACCAGACCAAGCCCAAGCCGCTGATCCGCCGTCGCCACCGTTTTGCGCTGGACGAGCGCATGGCGGTCACCGGCAAGGTTCGCCGCCCGCTGGACGTCGAGGCCGCGAACAGGATCGCCGCCACGATTGCCGAGCGCGGGATCAAGGCGGTCGGGATCGGCTTCATCAACGCCTACGTGAACCCCGAGCACGAACAGCAGATGCGCGACATCCTGCGCGAGCATGTGCCCGAGGCGCATGTCGTCATCTCGGCCGAGACGCGGCCGATCTTTCGCGAGCACCCGCGCTTCGTCACGACGGCGATCCGCGCCTGCCTGATGCCGGTGATGACCATCTATTTCGACCGGCTGAGCACGTCGCTCGCCGAAAAGGGATTTACCGGCACGCTGCTGATCCTGAAGAGCAATGGCGGTGTCATGGGGGCCGAGAACGCGAAGGAGCGCCCCGAGGAATTGATCGAATCCGGCCCGGCCGGCGGCGTCGCCTACGCGTCGTACCTGGCGCGCACCACGGGCTTTGGAAACATCATCCACACCGACGTCGGCGGGACCAGCTTCGACGCTTCGATCGTGGAGAACGGTGGCGGCCTTATCACCCGCAACTACGAACTGGAATGGGAGGTGCCGGTCAGCGTTCCCATGCTCGACATCCACTCCGTGGGCGCGGGCGGCGGATCGATCGGCTGGGTCGACGACGGCGGCTCGCTGCGCGTCGGTCCGCGAAGCGCCGGCTCCGAACCCGGCCCCGCCTGCTATGGCCGCGGCGGCCACGAACCCACCATCACCGACGCCAACCTCGTGCTGGGGCGTCTCGATCCCACGCTGTCGAACAAGTTCTCGCTGGACGTGGCGGCGGCGGAAGCGGCCATCGACAGGCTCGCCGGCAAGATAGGCCTGACCCGGTTGCAGGCTGCCGAAGGCATGATCAAGATCTCCTGCGAGACCATGGCCCAGGCGGTGAAAGGCGTCGGCGTGGAGCGCGCGCGCGATCCTCGCGATTTCGTGCTGGCCAGTTTCGGCGGCGCGGGTCCGATGCACGCCTGTTTCGTCGCCCAGGCGATGAACATCCCCAAGGTGATCATACCCGGACAGGCCGGCGTGGCCTCGGCATTCGGCGCCACGGCAATGAACGTCCGGCACGACGTCGAAGCATTCCACTACGCCGATCTGGGCACCGTCAGTGTCGATGCCCTCAACCGGATCTACGAACAGCTCGAAGTGGAGGCGCGCGAGCGGTTGGCGCGCGACTCGGTACCCGCCGACAAGATCGAGATCGGCCGCACCGCGCAGATGCGCTACGTCGGCCAGACATATGAAGTCGACGTGTCGATCCGTTCGGGCAAGCTGGACAAGGACCACCTGCCGGAGATCGCCGAGGCATTCCATGCCGCGCATCGCCAGGAGTATGGCGTCAGTTCGGATGATTTCCCCATCGCTTTCGTCGCCCTGGGGGTGGTCGCCACGGGCGCGCTGACCGAGGCGCCTGTCTTCAACTTCGCTTCCGGCGCCAAGACCGAGGGCAGCCAGGACCGCAGCCGCAAGGTCTATTTCGAAGGCACCTGGGTCGACGCCGTCCTGAAGAACGCAGCCGATATCCTGACGGGCGAGACCATCCGCGGCCCGGCCCTCATAGAATATCAGGATTCCATCGCCGTCTTGCCGCCCGGCTGCGACGGCGAGGTCGACCCGCACGGCAACCTGATCGTCAGCATCTCGAACTGAGGAGAACCGGCATGGCCACTTCCAACCCGACCCAGAATGCCGTGACGGGCATCTCCGACCGGATCGATCCCGTCACCTTCGAAGTGTTGCGCAACAGCTTCGAATACGCCTGCACCCGCATGGCGACGATCATGCAGAGAACCTCGTTCTCGCCGATTCTCGCCGACATCCTGGACTTCTCGAATGCGATCTACGACGCGGACGCCAACCTGCTCGCCCAGGCCGCGAACTGCCCGGTGCATCTTGCAGCAATGAAGTTCAGTGCCGACGCGGCTCTGAAGCGCTTTCCCAAGGAGACGCTGAAGCCCGGCGATATCGTCAATACAGGGCTCGGCCAGTGGTCGCTCTATCAGGTGAAATCCGGCGCTGAGGTCAAAAAGCTGCCAGAGCTTCCCGGTGTGCCGCTGACGGCGTTCATGGGCC
>CATMNW010000170.1 GCA_950071875.1 uncultured Erythrobacteraceae bacterium
GCCAGTTTGCCAAGCCCGCCCTCGCCCTTGTCGATTCGATGCGCCGTGCAGCGTCGGAAGATCCCATGCGCGCAATCGCTTTCGGCGGCGCACCAGGATCGAATTCGCATCAGGCGGCCATGCAGTTCGCGCCCGAAGCCCTGCCCTTGCCGTGCTTCAGCTTCGAGGACGCGCTCGAGGCAGTCGATAGCGGTTCGGCCGGAAGCGCCATGATCCCGATCGAGAACAGCCAGCACGGGCGGGTGGCCGACATCCACTTCCTGCTGCCCGAAAGCGGGCTGTCGATTGTCGCAGAGCATTTCATGCGGATCACCCATTGCCTGATGGCAACCGGCAAGGGTCCCTTCGTTGCAGCCTACAGCCACCCTCAGGCGCTCGGTCAGTCGCACAGGTTTCTTGCTGAACGCGGTATCGTAGGTTTGAGCCATGCCGACACTGCCGGCGCAGCGGCATTCGTTGCCGAAACAGGAAAGAACGACGTCGCGGCGATTGCCCCCGCGCTCGCAGCCGAGCTTTACGGGCTCGATATCGTGGAGCGCGAGGTCGAGGATGCGCACGACAACACCACCCGTTTCGTGGTGCTTGCCAAGGAAGCGCTTGCCCCGGCGGCGTTAGCGGACGCGCAGGCCATGACGACCTTCGTATTCGAAGTGAAGAACATACCTGCCGCCTTGTACAAGGCGCTCGGCTGTTTCGCGACGAATGGCGTCAACATGACCAAGCTGGAAAGCTACCAGAAGGGCGCCAGCTTTGCCGCGACCCAGTTCTTTGCCGATATCGAGGGTGCTCCCGGCGATGTGCGCGTGGATACGGCGCTGGAGGAGCTGGCATTCCAGACCAACAGCGTGCGTTTGCTTGGCAGCTACATGCAAGCGCGCAAGCGCGGTTGACGCTGCTCTAGCGTCAGACCGGTACGCCGCGATCTACTCGTCCGAATAGATCGCCACTTCGTTCACACCCTGGCTGGTCGCCCGGCCCCGGTACATGCCGCTCGTATTGAAGCTGTAGAGCGCCTCGCCCGAGGGGGTGACGAGAATGACACCGCCGTCGCCGCCCAGCACCCTCACATCCTCCATCACGCTATCCGAGAGGATCTGCGCGAAGCCCGATCCAGTGGCTGGCATGCCGTTGTTCGCCGTTTCGAAACTGCGCGCGACTAGCAACCGCTCGCAGATGGTTTTCGCGACGCCGACACGGATGAAATATTCGCCCCAGCCGGTGGCAGAAACCGCGCACGAGCGGTTGTCGGCGTAAGTGCCCGCGCCGATAATCGGCGCATCGCCGATGCGTCCCCAGCGCTTGCCCGTCATCCCGCCGGTCGAGGTCCCTGCCGCCAGGTTGCCCTGACTGTCGAGCGCGACTGCACCCACCGTGCCGAATTTTACATCGACATCGATAGCGGACAATTGTTCGGCCTTCATCCGTTCAAGGGATTCCCGGCGCCGTTCGGTTTCGAACCATTCGGGCGGCATTAGTTCTGCGTCATGCTCGGTAGCAAAAGCCTCGGCCCCCTTGCCGGACAGCATGACATGCGGACTGTCGCTCATGACCTTTCGCGCCAGAGCGATCGGATGGCGAATTCCGGTGACACCGGCCACGGCGCCCGCATCGCGCGTCCGGCCGTCCATGATAGATGCGTCGAGTTCGATTTCACCGTCCCAGGTCAAGACTGCGCCGCGACCGGCATTGAAGAGCGGATCGTCTTCCATCGGCTCGATCGCCGCCTGGATGGCGTCCATCGCACTGCCGCCTTCGCGCAGCACTTTGGCTCCGGCATCGAGTGCGTTCTGCAATGCCGCACGATAGGCGGCGTCCTGTTCCTCGGTCATGTCCTCGCGGGCGATCGTACCTGCGCCGCCATGAATGGCGATAGACCAGCCCGCCTGATCCTCCTGCGCAGTTGCCGGCAAAGCCACAATGACGGACAGCACGGCCAGCGCGCGGGCGAACGGGGTGAAAAAGCCTCTCATGCGAAGGGGATAGCACGACATTTTATCCACTTCACCCTCGAATGCATTTTGTAGATTACCTCATGCATGGTACCCCTGTTCACCGAATGGAAACCAAAGGGGAGAGGTTTCATGATTTTCGACCGATACCGTTTCGACCAGCAGCTGGCACTCGAACTGGGCGAAAAGCTCGTCATGGCGCTGGGGGCACTGATCGTCACCTGGCTGGCCGCACGTGCTGCCAAATGGGCATTCGCCAAGCTCGTGGATACCGTCGATTTCTTCAAGCGCGGAACCGGCAACGGCCAGTCGCTCGGGGAATCCCTCGGCAAGATCGTATCGCTGCTTATCTGGCTGTTCGGCCTGCTGATAATCCTGAACATCCTCGAACTCGGCGGCGTCGCCGGACCGATCGACAGCCTTCTCGAGAATGTCGTCGCCTTCCTGCCCAACCTTCTTTGGGCCGGCTTGATCTTCTTTATCGGCATGATGGTCGCACGGATCGTGAAGGATCTGGTGGTTACCACGCTCCAGACGGTGGACTTCGACAAATGGGCCAATCGCGGTGGGGTGGATAATGTCACTGGCAACACCGCGATCAGCAAGACCATCGGAACGATCGTCTATGTACTGATCGCCATACCAGTGGCGATCGCGGCGCTCGAACAGCTTGGTATCGACAGCATCAGCGGGCCTGCCTCGCGCATGCTCGAAATGATCTTCTCGGCGATTCCGAACATCATTGCAGCAGCCGTGCTGCTGGGGATCGGTTACCTGATCAGCAAGTTCGTGGTCCAGATCATCAAGGAAGTACTTCCGGGCCTTGGCGTCGACCGGGCACTGGCAGAAACCGGACTGGTCGGCGAAGGCACGACCGCGTCGGGCATCATTGCCCGCGTGGCGCAAGTGGCGATCATCCTGTTTTTCGCCATTGCTGCGACACGCCTGCTCGGTTTTCCGGAATTGACGGATATTCTCGACCAGCTGCTCGAACTGGGCGGACGGGTGATCTTCGGCGCAGTGGTTATCGCTTTCGGCTTCCTGATCGCCAACCTTCTCGCCCGGCTCATCGCAGGGGATGCCGGCAGCACGACGGCAGCGACCATCGTGCGCTGGGCCACGATCATCCTGTTCGTCTTCATGGGCCTGCAGTTCACCGGTATAGGCGGAATGATCCCTGCCAATGCGCTGACGATCCTTATCGCCGGCATCTCGGTCGCAGGCGCACTCGCCTTCGGGCTGGGCGGCCGCGACTGGGCTGCGCGCAAGCTTGACCAGATGGACAGCGATCTGGGCGGCGGGTCTCCGGCAGCGCCGAAGCCCAAGGCCAAGCGCAAGGCCGCTCCGAAGGCGACCGACCCGTTGCCGCCAGGCGCCTGATAGAGCCATACATGCACTTCATCGAGGGGCGCGGGATTTCATTTCCCGCGCCCCTTTTTGCTGTGCTAGGCCATTGTTTCCATTTGTGGGGAGAGATGACGGATGAGGGGTATTTTCGCAGGACTGGTGCTGGCGTCAGGCGGTCTGGCCGCATCGCCATCCGCTGCTCAGGACACGAAGCATTTCTCGGCAGAGGATGTCTTCGAACTGGAATATGCCGACGATCCGCGCATTTCCCCTGATGGCCGCACGGTGCTGTTCGTGCGGCGTTCGAACAATATCATGACCGACCGCACCGAAGGTTCGATCTGGATGATCCCGGTATCCGGCGGTGATCCGCGACTGGTTGTCGACGGTGCCGGCAGCGCCGAATGGTCACCCGACGGCACCCGCATTGCCTACACCGGAAAAAGCGATGACGGTCGTTCTGCAATCTTCATTCGCTGGATGGACAGCGGTCAGGTCCAGCAGGTGGCCGGACAGGCCAATGGCGCTGGAAGTCTCGCCTGGTCGCCCGATGGTCGGTGGGTCGCCTTCACCGCCAATGTCGACGTGGACACTAAGCCTTTTGCAAAGATGCCCAGCAAGCCCGAAGGCGCGGAATGGTCGGAACCGGTCAAGGTAATCGATCATGCACAGTTCCGCCGCGACGGCGCAGGTTTTACCGATCCGGCTTTCCGCCATGTCTTCGTCGTCCCGGCGAATGGCGGCACCCCCCGCCAGCTGACCGAAGGCAATTTCGACCACGACGGTCCGCTGTCATGGAGCAGTGACGGGCGACATATCTATTTTTCCGCCAACCGTAACGAAGGTTGGGAACTGCAGACCGTAGAAGGTGACATCTATTCGGTTGAGGTGGCAGGCGGCCCGTTGCGGCAGTTCACCACCTCCAGCGGTGCGGAAGGTAATCCGCAAGTCTCGCCCGACGGGCAACGCGTGGCGTTCGTCTGCATGCCCAATGTCAAACGGCCGGTGTGGCAGGTCGACCTGTGCGTGAAAAACACAAGCGGTGGCAGCGTTAGCAATCTCACCGAAAGCCTGGACCGCGAAGTGGGCGATATCCGCTGGGGCGGAAACCGTACGCTCTACTTCACCTATGACGATCACGGCATCAAGAAGATCGGGCGTGCAGGTCTTGACGGGAAGGTAACGACTGTTGCCGAAGGCCTGGGCGGCACTTCGCTCGGCAGGCCGTACACCAGCGGCACTTACGACGTATCGGCAAACGGCACGCTGGCTTACACAGCCGGTACCAGCCAGCGCCCCGCAGACCTTGCTGTCCGCTCGGGCAACCGTACCCGGACGCTGACTGCACTGAACGACGATATCCTGGCGCATCGTTCGCTGGGTGAAGTGCACGAAATCACGTACAACTCCAGTTTCGACGGAACTGAGATCCAGGGCTGGTATGTAACTCCTCCCGGCTTCGATCCGTCGAAGAAGTACCCGCTGGTGCTGGAAATCCATGGCGGTCCGCACTCAGCCTACGGCCCGCATTTCAGCGCCGAGATCCAGCGTTATGCCGCCGAAGGGTATGTCGTGTTCTACGACAACCATCGCGGATCGACTTCCTATGGTGAGGATTTCGCCCTTCTTCTCGAGCATAAATATTCGAGCGAGGAGGATGCTGCAGACCATATGTCGGGGGTCGATGCGATGATCGCGAAAGGCTTCATCGACGAAGACAACCTGTTCGTGACCGGCGGATCTGCCGGCGGCATCGCGACCGCTTACCTTGTCGGACTGACGGATCGCTTCAACGCGGCGGTAGCGGCGAAGCCGGTCATCAACTGGCTCTCGAAAACGCTGACGGCCGACAGCTACATCTTCCAGACCTATCACCAGTTTCCGGCGATGCCGTGGGAAGACCCGATGCATTACTGGAAGCGCTCGCCGTTGAGCCTTGTTGGCAATGTCACGACCCCGACCATGCTACTGACCGGCGAAGAGGACCAGCGCACCCCCATCACCGAAAGCGAGCAGTTCTATCAGGCGCTGAAACTGCGCGGTATCGATACGATGCTGGTTCGCGTTCCCGGCAGTTCACACGGAATAGCCTCGCGTCCGTCGCGACTTATCGCCAAGACGGAAAACATACTCGCCTGGTTCGACCGGTACCGGACCGACAAGGGCGATCAGTCCCCAGATGGAGAGAGTGAATGAGCAAGTTCGGGTTCAGCAGCACGGCCGACGACGTTCTCGAAGGCCATGACCTCACGGGACGCACCGCTTTCATTACGGGCGGCTATTCCGGCCTTGGCAAGGAAACGGCGCGGGCGATGGCTGCCAAGGGCGCGCACGTCATTCTTGCCGGTCGCGATGCCGGAAAGCTCGAAGAAGCAGCAAGGGACATCGCGGGCGAAACGAATGCCACAGTCGACACAATCGTGTGCGACCTCGCCTCGCTCGACAGTGTTCGCGCCAGCGCGCGCGAAGCCAATGAGCGGTTCGACAAGATCGACCTGCTGATCAACAACGCCGGCGTCATGGCCTGTCCGAAGGGTCATACTGCCGACGGGCTCGAAATGCAGTTCGGCACCAATCATGTCGGTCATTTCCTGCTCACGAACCTGCTGATGCCTTTGGTCGAGAAGGGTGAAGATCCGCGGATCGTCAACCTTTCCAGCCGCGGCCATCACATCGACCGGGTCCATTTCGACGATCCCAATTACCAAAGCCGCGATTACGAGAAGTGGCAGGCCTACGGACAGTCGAAGACCGCCAATATCCTGTTCGCCGTAGG
>CATMNW010000171.1 GCA_950071875.1 uncultured Erythrobacteraceae bacterium
TGCTTCTCGGACTGATCCTGACCGCCCTGTTCCACCGGACCGTTGCGCGACGGATCTCGAGGCTTGCCGACCGGACGGACCGTATCGCCGGTGCAGGAAATGACAGCCGCGTTGAGACCCGAGGCGACGAAATCGCGCAGCTGGAGGTGGCATTCGGCCAGATGGAAGAACGCCTTCGTCAGGCCCGTTCCCGCGAAAGCCGTTCTTTCGATGCTCTCGTCGATGCGGCGAAGGGCTATGCAATGGTCCTCTATGACCGGCACGGTTCTGTGGTGAGGTCCAACGAAGGCGCAAACCTGCTGTTCGGCGCCGATGCGATCGAAGGCCTCGGAAAGGAGGCTGGCTTAAGCGCGGAAGGCGTGCCGGAAAGCCAGTCCGGGGTCAGGCGGCGCAAACTCGATGACGGACAAGAAGCCTGGATCGACGAGACAATCGTCCCGCTTGTGGACGATGCGGGCGACACCTTCGGCGCGGCTTACATCGCTCACGATCTAACGAAACTGCATACGGCGCAGCGCGAGGCGGAAAACAGCCTGCTCTATCTGGAGATGGCCCAATCCAGCGCGCAGGCGGGACATTTCGCTCTCGATCCCGAAACGATGGTCGTCACCGTTTCACCCTGGCTGGAAGAGCGGCTGGGCATAGCCGGAACGTCTCTGCACCTGAGCGAGGTCCCTGCCCTTATCGATCCGGATCACAGGGACCAGACCATGGCCGATATTGCACAAGCGATAGAACGCAAATCGGATTTCGCATTCGAGACCGTAGCCATCGGATCCGACGGAAAACCGTTTCCCGCCATGCTGCGCGGTGCGACCGTTTATGATGAGACCAGCGATGCGGAGCAGCCCAGGCTAGTCGGATATTACGGCATTCTGCAGGACGTATCGGATCAAAAGGCGAATGCGGAAGCGCTCTTGCAGGCCCTCGATGAGGCCAAGGCAGAGGCCCGAGCACGCAGCGATCTCCTGGCGGTCATCTCGCATGAAGTTCGCACCCCGATTTCCGGAATTCTAGGCTTGATCGACCAGATCCGGCGCGAACGTTCCGATACAGAGCGCAGCCGCGCGCTATCGCTCATCGAAGATTCCTCAAACGTCCTGCTGGAAACGCTTGATGCGACCCTGAACCGGACCAAGAATGAACAGGACCGCCTCGAGGAGAAGGCGGAAGAGTTCACCCCCTCTACGCTGGTCGAACGCGCAGCAGACCTTTTTCGGCCACTGGCCCGTCGCAAGGGATTGTCGATCGACATCGACATCGAGACCGCATCGCGAGAAGCTGTTCTCGGCAGACCGGGGCGGATCCAGCAGATCCTTGCGAACTTCCTGTCGAATGCGATCAAGTTCACTTCCACAGGCCGGATTGCCCTTGCGTGTGCGCCCGCCGTTGACCAAACCGATATCTGGACCTTCTCCGTTACCGACACCGGTGCCGGTATCAGCCCGGAACGGATGAAAACCATATTCGAACCTTTCGCGGGCACATCGCCCGACACGCTTGGGCGCAATTCCGGTAGTGGATTGGGCCTTTCGATAACCCGGCAATTGGCAACCGAACTGGGCGGACATGTCCGGGCCGAAGCGGCAGAAGGCAAAGGGACGAGGATGATCCTTGAGGTCCCTCTCGACTCGGCCCTATCGAAGGACGAACCGATTTCGAAGCGTGGCACGATCTTCATCGACCTTAAGCAGGCGTCCCTTGGCGTTCGGGCCGAGGCGATCGCCGAAAGCTGCGGTTTTGCAGTATGCAATGAACTACAGGCCGAGGAGGCGGACATTGCCGTGAGCGACGATCGGAATCTCTTGGCCGCACATCAGGCCGAATTGCGTATTCTGGTGGGCGATCAGACCTCCCACCCGCCCGAAGAGGGGTATGTCGTCATTGCCCCCGGTGAACTGGCAACCCGGCTTGCCGGTATCCTGCAGGGGGACGACAATGTCTGACTTGAAGGACCTGTCAGCTGAAGAACAGGCCGAGATCCTGGCCGCCCGACTGGAGCGCAGTGAGCGGGCGTTACGCAGCGCGGAAACCGCTCTGGAAAAGCGCATGAAGGAGCTTTTCCAGGCGAACAAGGACCTGAGCCTGCGGGAAAAGGAACTCGCGCAGAAGCTCGAAATCGAAAGCTCCCTTCTCCTGGGTGCGCTATCAACCGCGCAGATGGCGACAGTATATGGCGAACGCGACCGGGGCTTCTCCGTTTCGGATAGCGCGGCCGCCATGCTGGGCCTGCCTGCGGGAGAAGAGCCGACACTGGAAACCCTGCTCGCCGCCCTGCATCCCCTCGATCGCGACCGGATATTGCGCGAAGGCATGGAGTTTTTCCAGGTCAGGAAAGCCGGGGTCGCGCATCGTTACATTCACCGCATCATTCGCCAGGACAGCGGTGAAACGCGCTGGATGGACTGGTCCATAAAGCGCGAAACAAGTTCCGATGGTCGGCCGGGTTATCTTCTGGGAACCGTGCGAGATGTAACGGAAGAGCGCCGCAACGAACGGCAGGTTCGCGCCCTCCAGTTACGGGCCGAACGCCGCCTCGCCGAGCTTTCGCGGCTGCAAGGCGAATTGTCCGAAGCGAAGCGGCGTGTCGAAGGTGCTCTTGCCGACCGGAACCGCTTCATTTCCGAAATGGCCCATGCCATTCGTACTCCGCTGGCGGCCCTTTCCGGCGCAGTGGAACTCTTGCGTCGTAACGTCGCCGGCAAGGCGGAAGAGGACCTTTCGGTCGCCCGCGCGGCATCGGAACAACTGGGCGAAGTGGCCACCAGGCTGATAGAGGAAGCCGCACAAGAAACTGTGCAGCCTGCGCAGGCAATCGAAGACAAGGATATCACCGAAAGCCTGCAGGCAGGTGCGCGTCTGCCCGAGCGACCCCGCGTACTGGTTGCCGAGGATACGGAGAGCAATCGTTACGTGATGGAACGGCTGCTGGCAGAGCTGGGATGCGAAGTTACATGCGTCGAAAACGGTGCGGCCGCGGTCGAAGCCGTGCGTCGCGAAGGGTTCGACCTGGTGCTGATGGATGTCATGATGCCAATCATGGATGGTGAACAGGCTACGCAAACGATACGCGGCCTGGCTGGTCCTGCAGCGCGTACTCCCATCATCGGCGTGACTGCCCACAGCCTGCAATCGGAGCGGGAACGCTTGCTGTCCGCAGGCATGACGGCCTGTCTCGCCAAACCGGTTCGCAAGGACGCTCTGGAAACCGCAATCCAGACAGCACTTATCTCCGGTCGCGATGTCGGTCAGGATAGCGCGCGTTTCGATCACGAACTGTTCCGGCGCGCGTTCCTCGATCTGCCGCAGGCCTATCGCGAACGCATGCGCGAAGCGGCCAAGACAGACATATCGAAATACGCTGCCGATGTTCTGGCAGCCGTCGATGAAGATGACGACGATGCTCTTTCCAAGGCCTCCCACTCCCTCGTCGGCGTGTCACTGAATGTAGGAGCGATCGGCATAGTCGAAGAGCTTGCGAAATACCGGGAAGAACGGCCCGCAGGAGGCGCTTCGATCGAGGCTTTCCGCAAGGCCGTCGCGTCCTGCCTGCTGGCCGTGGATGATCTGTATTCGGCGATGGTAGAGGGGGCTTAGTAAGCCCCCCGACCTCCGATCACTGCCGGCACGGTCCGCGCAATCAACCTCATATCGGTCATCAGACTTTGGCGGCGCAGATATGCACGGTCCATGATCGCCTGCCGGTGAAAAGGAATTTCTGCGCGCCCCTTCACCTGCCAGGTGCAGGTTATGCCCGGTTTGCCCGCAAGCCTTTCCCATTGGCGCCCATCGTATTGCGCGACTTCGCCGGGAAGCGCCGGCCTCGGGCCGACGATCGACATCGAACCACCCAAGACGTTGAACAATTGCGGAAGCTCGTCGATCGAGAGGCGGCGTATCACCTTCCCCACCCCCGTAATGCGCGGATCATCCTGCATCTTGAAACAGGTGCCGGCCCTGTCCGAACGGGATAGCAGCGCTTCACGTCGTTCTTCCGCATCGGTGTACATCGAACGGAACTTGATCATCGAAAAGGTTCGACCATTCGCCCCGATACGTTTCTGGCGGAAGAAGACCGGGCCGCGATCTTCCAGCATGATGGCCAGCGCCGTACCCAAGAAAAGCGGCAGTAATACTGCCAGCGCAATCAAAGCTGTCATGATATCGAATGTACGCTTTGCGATACGGCTTGCGAATTGCTCCATGCCGTTGATGCGCGCCGCTTCCAGCGCGGCATAGGCAAGGAAGATCGCATTGCCGACGAGATACCGGTTGGCCATGCGCCGCGGCTCCATGGCCAGGCGCCAGGCCCATTCGCAGCGCATAGCCCGGATCGGTGCGGGTGCCCGCGGGATGCGGCCAGAATAATAATCGAACAATCCGCCCACGCCCAGCACCACCGGCGCATCCAGACGGTGCCGGTTGCGCGCGATCCATTCTTCCTGGAGCGGCACCCCGAAACCTACTAACAGGATAGCGGCGCCCGACCGGTTGATCCGCTCGATAAGGGCGTCTTCCTCAATCTTGTCGAAATATCCGTCCTGCGTCCCGCGCATGCGAAGCGAAGGGAATTGCCCACATGCCCAAGACGCGGCCGCCTCGGCTACGCCTAGCATCCCGCCGAGCAGGAACAGGCCGGCTCCTTCAGTGGCAGCATGTTTGCAGATCAGGGGGAATAGATCGGTACCGTTAAGGTTTTCAGGCTTCTCGGCCCCGGCCATTTTTGCCGCAATTTCAACCCCGATACCGTCGGGCAGCAGAAGGTCGCTTTGTTCCAGTGCTGCGCGATAGGAGCTGCTCTTTCGGGCTACGTTCACACAGTGCGCATTGATGAAATTGACCGTCGTCTTGCGACCATGAACCGCGCTCGTGACGATGTGCGATGCAGCCAGTTCAGGCGAGGTGCTCGACAGCTGGAGACCGAACAGATCGATTGTGGTGAAGGATCCCTCGCGATCGTTCGTGAACAAGGGCAAGTCGATCGGGTAAGCAGCGGTGCGAAGCGCAGTTTCGGGAATATGTTTCATTGGGGCGGTCCTCCGGTTGGGATTCCCACCAGGAAGGGCAAACGCCGTGCCAAGCTGACCAAGCTATTGATTTAACATCGTTACGTTCAGCGCCACACTGCCACCAAGTGAGCGGCGATCTAGCGGATTCGCATAATGCAAGAGCAATATGACGCAGTTTGCGGCACTCGCTGCGGCAAGCTGCGAAATGCGCGATAGCCAGCGCCAATAATCCGCGGAATCACGCGTTTCATCGTTTTGGCACGGTCCTTGAAACGTCCTTGGCGAACGCAATCCGAGGACCCGATGACTGCACTTCGCGATCATATTTCTGCTATTCAGGCTGCACCGCTGGTGCGCGGCCTGGTGGCATTCGGTTCGGCCGAAGCGGCGACGCGGATTGTCCGTCTCGGAGCGCTGCTGATCGTGGCGCGCCGCGTCACTCCCGAGATTTTCGGTGCCGCAGCCCTGGCCCTTAGCATATTCGAGCTTGTGCGGGTTCTGGCCAATGTCGGCATCGGTCAGCGCCTGATTCTCGCCAAAGCGGACGAACTGCCTTCCCTGTGCCGGACGGCGCATGGCCTGTTCTGGATCACCTGCCTTGGTGTTGCGGCAATCCAGCTCTTTGTCGCAGCAGTCCTGTATGCCGTATTCGGGCTGGGCGAGGCAGCAGCGATGCTGGCAGTGCTCTCGCTTGTCTATTTCGCAATGCCACCGGGCCTCGTCCAGATCTTCCTGGCCATGCGCGATAACCGCATGGCGCGCGTGGCGCGCATTACCGCGACACAGAACATGGCCGACAGCCTGCTGACAGTGGCGCTCGTGATCTTGCTACCCGGCGCTTGGGCGATCGTCCTGCCGAAGCTTCTCGCTGCCCCGGTCTGGACCGTATTGGCCCGGAACAGCTCGTCCTGGCGGCTC
>CATMNW010000172.1 GCA_950071875.1 uncultured Erythrobacteraceae bacterium
GCTCAAGCGATGTCCGGCTTCTTCGCCATCAGACCGGCAAGGTGCCCGGACGATCACCTTATACGCTCTGGCGCGACGATGTGACGGCTTTCGAACAATATCAAAGCACACAGGATCCAGCGAAGCGAGCGCGTTTCAACGCCCGCTATTGGGCGAGCTTCGTTTCCCCGCCGGGAGGTGGCACCCTGTTCGTTGGTCTCTACGAGATCGACCATGTCGGTGCCGTTGCCGATGACGCCATCGACCCCCTAACCGGCCTCGCACCCGGTGCCGACAAAGGAGGCGGGCAATACGATCAGTATCGTTGCGATCGGTCCGATCTGCTTAGCGATTACATCGGCCGCCTTCACGTTTCGTGGGGTGTCGGCAGTTCGCATAGAGCCTGGGTCCAGCGCGCCGACCGCCAGAATAAGGAAATTATCGAACTCGCCCGCGAATTTCGCGAGGAGGCGTTCCCAGGCTTCACGGCTTTCTCACTTCCGCTGTCCGATTTGCCCGGGGTGCCGATCGGTTGGCGAGCGGCGCTGGGAGCCGCACGCGGGGTTTACCTTTTGGCGTGTCCGCGCCCCCGGGAACACTATGTCGGCTCGGCCGATGGCGCAGATGGCTTCTTCGGCCGCTGGATGGACTATGTCGCAACCGGCCACGGCGGAAATGCCGGGATGCGCATCAGAGACCCGAGCGACTATTTGGTCAGCGTACTCGAGGTCGCGGGCTCGACTGCAGGCCGAAATGACATTCTTGCGATGGAAGAAGCCTGGAAACGGAAACTCGCAAGCAGGTCCATCGGACTGAACAGAAACTAAGCGACACTGGCAGCAACGACCTGAAGATCAACTTGCCGAGCTTCTCTCCAGGTTCTTCGCCAAAAGCATCTCAAGTAGCTCGTCGTCTGCAATATCGCCAGCAACCTCATAGGCTGCGGCGACGGCTTCATCGAGTGTGCGATGGGCCAAGAGAAGCCATTCGGGTCGCTCGTTATACAGGGCGGTCATCGTGCGTCGTCTGAGAAGATCGGCGGCCGCTTGATCCGCCGGAGCGCGGCGCGCGGGAAAATCGCCTGTGGTTTCGCCAATCTCGGTCCAACTTCCCTCGGGCCACAGCCAACTGGTGCGCAACCGATCGAGCTCGCGCGCCGCTTCACCGATCGCTGCCGAATGTGGCGCCTGAAGCGCCACATCGACCGACAGGTCGGGCGACATTCCGTCTGGAAACGGGAACGTCGCGAACGTGCTTGTGTGGGTGTAGCGCGGCCGATCTTGCAAATCCGACCCTTTTCGAAGCGACCAAAGTTCGTGGAAACGACTTTGCAGAAGCCCGAACATCAGATCGTCTTCGCGGGCGATCACGATAAGATTCTTGTCGGGCAAAGTCGGATAGCGCAGCCAGCTGAACACCCGGTATTGCGCGGTTTCCGGCGTGACGATGTAGCGCGTTAGTCGCTCTATCTTCTCCCGCATGTCAGGCCTCCGCCGCCATGGTTCCCACCACGGGTATGTCTCCGAAGCGCTTCCGCTGGCATCGCGCAGCTCATCGATCATCTTGCCATCCTCGTCCGGCGTCGAGGCAATATGGTGAAACGGGGCGGCGAACTGCGCGGCGGCAGCCTCCGACAGGCCTGGCGGCAAGTCGATCAACCAGACATCGCGGGGTCGACTCGTTACATCGTCTCCATTCCAATATGGCTTGAGCACCGACGCATTTCCCCGTCCGTTCGGATTGGCGGGCTGTGCCATCCATTCCCGCGCGAGGCTGCCGGCGACGTCGAACGGCCCGCTCTTTTGGATACCCAGCATCGCGACCCCGGCATTCTCTGCCAGTGGTCTCGCGAGGGTTAAATTGAGACCGGCTGTCAAATCGGCATGGATTTCGGTGACCGGGGCGCCGTCGAGATAGGCAACCGGATCGGGATGTTCGCCGAAGCATACAAGCGACACGTCTACAGCGGCGCCATCGATGTCCCAGCGCTGCTCTGCCCACGCGGCGAAGATTCGAGTGCCGTTAAGGATACGGTGCATGACATTGAGATTCGTGTTCTTCCGGATCGAATTCGTGCCGACCAATCCAGCACGTTTCGCCCGGCCCTCCTCGATCATGACCCGAGCATTTTCGAACCAGAAGCAGACCAGGTCCGTGAAGGCCGGCAAACGCCCCTTGTAGACACCCCTGATACGGGCAGTTTCCTCCGCTCCCAACCGGCGCTTCATGAATTTCGCGCCCATGTACGGCGGGTTCCCGACGATCACATCGGCATCGGGCCAGAAAGCCGCGTTTCCGTCAGCGTCGACAAGGGCGTTCTTGTTCTCAATCGTGTCGAGGGGTTTCAAGACCGGCGCACGATTGAGATCGAAACCATTGCGCAGCATCCACTGAATTTCACCAATCCAGACAGAAACTCGCGCAAGCTCGGCCGCGTAGGGGTTGAGTTCGATACCCAAGACCGCTTCCGGTCCGATCGATGGAAAAGCGCGTTCAAATCCCAGAGCTTCTCCCTCGACCATGATCCGCCATTCGAGCGTCTTGAGCTCGTCGAGCGCGAGATAGAGAAAATTGCCGGATCCGCAAGCGGGGTCGAGCACGCGCAACGCGCGAAGACTTTCCAGAAACGTTTTATAGGAGGCCTCGCCCTCTTCGAGCGCCTGGCGATAAGCACGGTCGGCGCCGCGAAGGCCGCGGCGGACCTGGTCCAGTTGGCGATGCTTTCGCAGCTTTGGAAGTTCGTCGAATAGAGCCAGCTGCGGCCCGCCGGTCAGGCTGCTTCGCACCTCGCGAATTTCTTCCGCCAATTCGGGGTACTGGCTCGCCGCTTCGAGTTCGGCCGACAGCGCCTTTGCCGCTGGTTCGATAAGAGCCTCGATCTCGGATTTGGTCTTGGCCCAATCGGCGAGCACCGGATCGCTCAGCACGGGACGGATGATCGTCATGATCGTCTCCCGGCTAGTGTATTCGGCACCAAGTTCCTCGCGCTTCGACGGATCGAGTCCGCGGACGAACAACGTACCGAGGATCGATGGGTCGATCTGACTCCAATCCAAGCTCGCGGCGGCAAGGCACCGCTGCACCTGGTCGCTTGATAGGGGCAGCGCCTTTGCGTCTCGATCCGCAAACAAACCCCCGTTGAAGTGGGGGACCTTCTCCAAGCCGAGACGGCCGCCGGCGTGCATCTTCGAGAAGAGATCGCTCACCAACTCTTCGAAGCTATCGGACCCCGAAAGGGCTGTCTCCAAGACACGAGTGAACATCTTGTCTTTCAGGAGGTTCGCGTCCTCGGCAAACATGCAAAAGACCATCTGGTTGATGAAGTGAGCGACCACGAGCGGTTCGTGACCATTTCTGCGCAGTTCGTCGGCAAGCTCGGCGAACGAGCCCGCGACGTCCTGCGTCACCGCCTCGCGTGTGACAGTCGGTTTATACCGCTCAGGCTCGACGAACAGCCATCGCAGCTTCTGCAGTGTCTCGGGGATAGCAATGTCAGCCAGTTCGAATGTGTGAACCTCGCTGACGGTATTGGTCCAGTTCGTCCGGACCACGATTCTCCGCGTATCGGAAACGACCAGAAGTGGTGGATTGCCAAGGGCCGGCGCATACTGCTGGAGCTGCGCATATGCGGCGTCCAAATCGCGTCCTGGACCTTTGTACTCCCATGCGAAAGCGCCTTGCTTCCAGACATCGGCGTAGCCGCTTCGCCCGGTTGTTTTCTGAGCGCCCTTCTCGAAGGCATAAGTTTCACCGCTGGTATCAGCGTCCGCAGGACCCTCGACTTCCAGCAACCTACACAGGTCGAGGAAATGCGACTGCGCTGCCTGGCGCTCGCCAAGGGTGCTCTCGCTCCATTTGGTAATGAATTCGCGCGGACTCAAACTCAAAGGGCTCCCTGGGTCAGGGAACCTCTACCAAATGACAACGCCCCAACCTCCATGCCTACTATGCGCATCATGCTGGGAATGCCAGACTGATAAGATGACAAACGACGATACTGGAACGCCGGACTCCGAAATGGCGCCGCCCTCGCTTTCCACGAAGGGACAATCACACCAGGAATTCCTACAATCTGCGGCTGCCATAGTGATTTACACCGCGTTGATGGTCCTGCTGCTCGCCACCTCATATCTGCTATTTTGGATTGTTGGCTTACGATTCGTTGCTCGGACGGATGATGGAGCTGTTGTCTTCAATCGCCCATTCGGAGCCATGTTGTTATCGATACCCCTTCTTCTAGCGGCTCTTTTCTCTTGGCTGGCCGGCGCATTCGCGCGCGCACGATTTAACACGATTGATGGGGGAACACTGGCCATTCTTGGAATTATCTACGTGGTAATGTTTACCTCGATAGGAGCCTTTTCCGGCAGAGCGCTCCGTTCATTCGACATTGATCGGGGAGATAACGGCGCACTCGCGATCCTATTAGCTATCTGGCTTCTGCTTTTTGGCTACGCCATTAAGGCATTTTACGATGAAGGACGTGACCGAATGTCCAGATGGCTCGACCGACACCTACAACGCTTCAAGCTATAATACGAAGATACCGACCCCCCGCAAGTTTGAAGGGGCTATACCAATCTTTCGATTTTACTCCCGAGACCTATTCAGAAGACGGTCGACCATTGCCATAGCTTCATCAAATTCCTGAATGACGTCGTCCTCGCGGACTTGGTTATTCTTTCTTTCTTTGAACGCCCTCTTTTCCGATGGCCAGGATCGAAGACCTCGTTCAGCACAATGAGCTACGCCTAGCTTGTCGAGTTGGCGAACGACGACCGTCGTCCCCGATTCCGAAAGTTCCCAACCACGCTTGATATGTGATCGTCGCAAAGTATCGAGCGCCGCCAATGCCCCCGCAATGTCCGGTGCTCGCGAGTTCTTCGATAACTTGCTCAAGGCAACCTCTGCCCCCCCGAGACGATCTGCAATTGTCCGCACGCGCTCATAAACGGAGCGTGCCGTCATTCCCCAGCCTTTCAGTACAGAATCGCGCGAAACGGCGCGATCGATGCGAAGTGCCTTCCGTGCAACTATCCCCGGCAGCGGCGCCTGTGCTGGCAAGGTAATCAAAGCGAGATTGATCGCCCATGCCCCACCACGCTCAGCTGACTGTGCAGGCCGTGCAGATGCAAAGCGCGGGTCTTCGCGAAGGTTCGTTAGCGCGGTCACGAGGTTGTCCACCGGTGGAGCAGCAATTAGCTGCACTCCAGCCTCTTTGAGCGTGTTCCCAGCATCGATGAGCATTTCATGATCTGCCGAGGTAAATTGGATGTCGTCAGCTCCCCGCGCTCTCTGCAATCGCAGTGCGGCCTGACGCAGCGGGCCGTCCCTAGAGGCTAGATAAGCTAGGACTGAGCCTATGCGAGGATCCTCAGTGAGAAGGACGTGGTCCGAATGACGCCACCCTGAGAATAAGGGGCCCGTGTCTCCCGGCCCTGCGTCTCTAATGAAGGCTTTCCACGCCATATCGACCAAGGCGAGATCAACCGCCGCCCTGACTGGATCGGAAAGCAGCGGCATTCGACCGTGCAGTGAGCCAGCGATCCAGAACAGGTCGACATCTTCCATCGCATCATTCTATGCCAGCGATTCTCCAATCACTAGCATAGAAAAATGGGCAATCGCGGCAATTTGCTATAATTGCGGTTTATAGCAACTGCGCACTTGCGGAGTGGGGCGTGTTCTTGCGATAGCGGTCCGGCAAACATGAGAAATTCGCACCAATGCCCGAGCGTCCAACTTCTGAAATTATCGTCCACGACCAGTCGCGCAAGGTGCCGCAGCCGCGCGGCAAGGATCAGAAGATCGACCGCGAGCTGCAGGCGGAGCTGCGCATCGCGCAGGCACTGGCGGCCGGCGCTGACGGCACCCTGGACAATATCAGCCAGGACCGCTTCGAAGCCGAGTTCAAGGCGATGGCTCTGAACAGCAAGATCGCGGCC
>CATMNW010000173.1 GCA_950071875.1 uncultured Erythrobacteraceae bacterium
GGCTGATCACCTATGGCGTGAAGCATAACGAGGCGCTGGTGATGTTCTTCCTGCGCAACCGCCGCCCCGAACGCTATTCCGAGCATATCCGCCCCGGCCACCCGGTTTACGAACGCATACGCGGCGAAGTGCTCGCTGCGATGCGCCACGCGCCGGCGCAGGAAACGGACACGGAATGCGCCCTCTCCCGCCATTTTGCCGACCGGCTGGCGCAGGAAGGTGCGACGGAAAGCGGGGTGCCTTCCGGCCCGGACGAGCCATCGACGGAGTGATCCCAAGGCGGTGGCTGCGGTTATTTTCGGGGGTGCTTCACAAATTGTGGCACAAATTGGGCCGCCGGGCGTATACAGCCCTGACCGCGCGATTCGTCGCGCCCGGTTCAGACCTAAAAGGGGAATACCTATGAAGTTCAACACCGCAGCACTCGTAGCCGTTTCGGCCGCCGCTCTCTCGCTCGCCGCTTGCTCGGAAAGCGTCGAAGAAGCTCAGGAGGACCTCGCTGAACAGCAGGGTGAATCGGCTGAAGACCTGCTCGAAGAACAGGCTGACCTTGCCGAAGCACAGGGCAATGAAGCTCAGGAAGAAGCACTGGACGCAGAAGCCGACGCCATGGGCGAAGCCGGCGACCAGGCTGAAGACATGGTCGAAGAAGAAGCCATGTAATCGATACGGCCGGCGCATCCACGCGCTGGCTGGTTGAAGAGGCGGTGCCCGTCGCGTGACGGGTGCCGCCTTTTTGTTTGTGCGCTGTGGTTCGCCGCGCGTCTCGCCATACGCGGGACATGGCGATAGGGTGGCTGCACCGCGCCCGCCGATGGAGAGGATGAGCTGGCCAAGGATCGTGACGATATGCCGGGTGCGGCTGCGCCCTCCTCGCCTGCTGCTGCCGCATCGCCGGACGGGGCGCGCGGGGAAGGCGCCTGCGGCGATGCCTCGATCATCACGCGGCTGGTGGACGGGCGGCGGATCTGCATCCGCACCGTGACAACGCATGACGAGGAGCGCCTGCGCAACGGCATCGCGCGGATGAGCCCGCGTTCACGCTATCTGCGCTTCTTCTCGGGAGCGACGACACCGCCCGACTGGGTGATCGAACGGCTGCTGGATGCAGACGGTGTGCTCCACCTCGCCTGGGGTGCGATCGACATCGACCATCCCGAACAGCCCGCCATGGGCGTGGTCCACGCGATCCGCCCCGATGCAGGCGAACGGGTGGCCGAATTCTCGATCGGCGTGGTGGACGAATATCACGGCCTGGGCCTGGGGCGGATGCTGGCGGCGACGCTGCTGCTCGACACGCGGGACGACGGGCTGGATGCCCTGTCGGCCCATGTATTGTACGAAAACACGGCAGCGATGGCTTTCATCCGGCAGCTTGGCGCCGAAAAGGTGGCGCGCGACGGGACGACGCTGGAATACAGGCTCGACATCGCCGAAGCGGTGACGCGGCTGCGCGAAAAGCGCGAACCGTCGGGGCTGGCGGATGTCTTCGCCTATTTCGACAGGCTGGAAGCGGGCGCCAGCAAGCCGTAGACCGCCACGTCGCGCAGGCCGATATGCGTGGTCTCGTGCTGGCGGAACAGCGCCTCACGGGTGAACCCCAGCGTTTCGAGCAGGCGGATGGATGCGATGTTCTCCGCATCCACCTCGGCGGTCAGCTTGCGGTTGCCTTCTGCCAGCAGGTGATCGACCAGAGCCGCGGTGCATTCGCGCGCCACGCCATCGCCCTGCCGGTCCTTGCATGTGACATAGCCGATCTCGACCACGCCATCCTCATGCCCCGGCACCGCGACGAAACGCCCGGCAACCGCGCCGCCCACATCTTCGGCGATCCAGGTACGGCCGGGCCAGCCCGGTTCCGCGAGCCAGCCCCATAGCTCTTCTTCCGAAGCGAATGCCGCGCGCGTGAGAAAGCGGCATTGCCGCTCGTCCGAGAAGGTCGGGAACAGCGCGCCTGCATCCGCGCGCCGCAGCGGGCGCATGGTGAAACGGGCCGTCGAAAGGGTGGCAACGCGCGTCATGGCCGTGCTGCTCTAGCGCACTGCCGGTGCGCTGCAAATCAGCAGCTCTTGACCGTCAGCCCCTGCGTATTGCTGATCGCATTGTTCTGCCGCCCACGCACGTTGAAGGCGCTTTCGTAGCGGATCGTCGGCGGGGTGAAGAATCCGGTCGAGACGAGCGGCTGGTAATTGTACGACACCTCGACGAACATGACGGCGGTATCCTTGAGCGCGGTGATCTTGTCCGATCCGCCACCAAGGCCGTCTTCCAGCTTGTCGTCCGACTTGCCGTCACCCTGCTTGCCGTATTTCGGCTTGAAAGTGGTGACCTTGCCCCAGCACCGCTGCCAGACGATTTCCTGGCCTTCCTTCGAACCGGTCTGGCCGTTGTGTTCGAGACTGGAGAGGACGATCCGGCCATTATCCTCGAACTTGAGGCCGCCGCCGACATAATCGGCACCGGCAAACACTTCGTAGATGTTGGCTTCGTCGATGCCAGACGTCACACGGCCGGCGTTATCGGCTACCGTCATTGCCATCTGGCTGACCCGCAGGTGCGACAGTGCGAGGTTCGACAGCTCCAGCCCCGTCAGCACGAGGCCGAGGAAGATCGGTGCCGCAAAAGCGAACTCGATCATGGCGAGACCCTGGTTGTCCCGCCGCAGTCTGGCGATCAGCTTACGCACAGATCACCGATGCCGTTTCCTGCTGGTCGTACGGCTGGTTTCGCACGGCCGTTTCCAGCGTATATTTGATCTCCGATCCCAGGTTCGGGAGGAAAGCGTGGATCGGCAAGATCCGCGGCGCGGTAACACTGGCGGTATACAAAACGACATCGTCGGCACCGCCATTGCCGGTCTTGCCGGCATCGGTGTCATACGTCCCGTTCCCGTTGGCGTCTTCGAAACAGTCGCCATCGTCATCGTCGTACTGGCCGTTGTTGTTATTGTCCGTCATCAGCTTTTCCGGATCGCCGATGGTGGAGAAGTCGAAATAGCTTTTCTGGGTGACCTTCACATCGGCATTCGGCGCGACATGCTGGACCGTGCCCTTGATCAGGTTCTCGACCTGCTCTTCCACCGTGTTGCCCGCAACGTTGATGATGGGAAATTCAACCGCTGCCGTACGCGCTGCATCGTTGAGCGCGCCCTGCATGGTCGACCGCACGTAGCTGTTGTATCCCAGTTCCAGGCCGCCGATCAGCAGCAGGAACATCGGGCCCACGATGAACGCGAATTCGACGATCGTGGCACCTTTCTCGTCCCGCTTGAGACGGGTGCCGAAGGTTTTCAGCCGCTTCATCGTGTCAGCCTCAGGTTACCGATACCGCGTCCGATCGTCTCGAAGATCGATTCGAGGTTCGAACCGTCGGATGTGTAGAAATGCCCGGGACTGGTCGCACAATCGTCGATCTGGTCGGTATCCGTCACGTCGAGCGCGATGACCCAGATAGTGGTCTTGCTGGATTTCACGGCATCGCAGACCGAAAGGAAACGGGCGATATGCTTGTCGTTCGTGCTGCCGGAACCCTTGATCCGGTTATGGTCCCTGTCGACGCCATAGGCGGAATAGAGCGAAGACCCGGTATCGAGCTTACCATCGGTCATGAACACGATGTGGCGATTGACGGGCACGATGCCGTGCGAGGTCGGGTTGTCGGACGAGAACATGCCGGTGGGCGACAGGAAGCGTGCGCCCCACAACATGCCGATGTCGTGATAGGTACCGCCGGTGACGTTGGCAGTTGACTGGCTGACTGCCGTGTTGAACGCGGCTTCGTCGGCATAGGTTGCAAGCTTCTTGGATTCCGACGGGCAACCATCCTGCGATTCGCCCTGCTGGCTCTGCGGATCGTAACGGCCCCATTGCAGCGATGTATCGCTGTCGCTGGAGGCCACGTTGTCAATATCAGCCTGGCTGACGGACTGCTTCAGCGTGAATGGGCTGGCAGTTTCCCCGATGCTCGACCGTTCCTCGATGCAGCCGTTCCCGCTCTGGCGGAAAGCCTGAATATTCTGGTTGCTGGTGTTGGATTTTTTCGCCCACTGCGTGTTATCGATGTGAACCGCGACATCGCCTTCATACTTGAAGGTTGCTGCATCGGTTACCGTTGCACGCGTGCTCGACTGGTAGCGGACGCCGGGCGAGGCGGCGTCGGACTGCTTGTCGTAATTGTTGGTCACACAGTAATCGACGTACCAGCCATAATAATTGCTGTACCGGTAATAGCAGACCCGCTGGTCGTAGCTGCCATCGGAATAGAGCTGCGATTTCAGGATATCCCTGTTCTTCAGCTGCCGTGCAACGTTCACGGTGTGCGAATAGGATACGATGCCGAAGCGCGTGATCGATCCGTTGGCCGTATCGTCCAGCGCGCGGAAAAGGCCCGAAGCGCCCTTGCGCAGGCGGACGATCTTGGTGTCGCCGCCAATCGACGGGGCATTGGCCATCGAACCGGTGGTATCGAGAACCAGCATCACATCGTTGTGACCAAGGTCGCGCTTGGCGTCGCAATTCGCCTGGATCGGAATATTGTCGTAACCGAAAATGAACATCAGCGATGTCGGGATGGTCGCCGTTGCACTGCCGACGATCTGCGCGGTGTCGTTGGGGTCTTTAGCGATATTGAAGACGCGGTTCTGGGCGCCCATCGTGCCGTCGGGAAAGTTGAAGTCGAAGAACTTGCGCGCTTCGGCTTCGTTGGCGGCTTTCCACGAGGTGCCGTCCATCGACTGGCGTCCGGCAAGGGCCGCCGCGTCGCATGCGTTCTGGAGCTTTGCCTTCGCCATGTAAGCGAAGCTGAGGTCGAGGCTGCTGCCGACGACGACAAGCAGCGGCACAAGGGCAGCGGCGAAGATCGCCAGCGTATTGCCTTTCGTGTCAGCCCAAAGATTACGCAAAAATCGCTTCATGCGGTTTACCCCTTTGTGCCCGCCTTAGGAGGGACACTGTTAAGGGTCGTTAAGCTGTTATGGTTAATAGAACGTATCGTTTACCGGCCTGCGATCCGGCGGATGATACGCATACGCAATGGTGCCTGTACCGCCGTGAATGCTCGCGAATTCAATCGCACGACCGGCAGGTTCGGGGCCGGTCGTGGGCGTTAACGATTGGTAATCGGGCCTGTGCGGTTAAGCGTTCAGGAAATCCACGAGCGCCTTGACCTTCTTGGTCCGCCACTGCGGCGTGGGCGCGACAAGCCAGTAGGCGCGCGATCCGGTATGCGGCCCGTCGAGGACTTCGAGTCGGCCCGCATCGATCGATTCCTTGGCCAGCAATTCAGGCAGTATCGCCTTGCCCAGTCCGGCAAGGGCCGAAGACAGTGCCTGGCCTGCGTTCGACACAGTTACATGCGCGGCAACGCCTTCCTGCAACGGAAGCCCCCAGTCGATCCATTGGTCGGGCGCGCCGCCGTGGTCGGACGCACGCGCAACGGTAACCCGCCGCGCTTCGTCGAGTTCGATACCCTGGAGATCGCCCGGCCCATCGACAAGGCGGATCGCGCAATCGAGGTTCGCTTCAGTGAAATCGGCGTTTTCATCGGCCACGAAAGTGAACCTGATATCGGGATTGCCTTCACCGAACTTCGCCAGCCGCGGGGCCAGCCATTGCGCGTAGAATTCGCGCGGGCAGGCAATCGTGTAGCTGTCCGAAGCCTGCCCTGCCTGCATGGCGGACACGCTTTCCTCGAACTTCAGGAAGCCTTCGCGCAAGGCATCGAGCCCGGCCGAACCTTCCTGTGTCAGTTCCAGCCCCTTGCTGGTGCGGCGGAACAGGACCGTGCCGAGATGGTCTTCCAGCGCCCTGATCTGCTGGCCGACGGCGGCGGGCGTCACCGCCAGC
>CATMNW010000174.1 GCA_950071875.1 uncultured Erythrobacteraceae bacterium
CTGGGCGTCCCCCCGAAGCGATCGACCAGCGCGCTGGGCGTATTCCTGTCGATCATCATGGTCGTCGCCTATCACAAGGTGAACCAGTACGGCGAAGACGTGGCGGCACTGGGCCGCGTGGATCCCATTCTTGCCCTGTGGGGGCCGTTCATCCTGTTCGCGGCTTTGATCATATGGATGTACTGGCGCGTGGCGCATGTGCCGGGCGGACAGGCCATCGGCGCACTCGAAGTCTGGTTCGCGAAGCTGAGCAAGCGACTAGGCAAGCTTTTCCGGCGCCGCAAGCGCCTCAAGATAGACCTGTCGTCGGCCGAATAACGAGACCGGAATGCAACTCGACTTCTTCCCCTCGCGGACGCTGACGCTTTACCTCGCCAAGATGTTTGCCGTGCGTATTGCGGCCATGCTGTTCATCCTCGTGCTCGTGCTGATGATGCTGGACCTGCTTTCGAACAGCGGCAAGATCCTCGCTGTCGAGGGGAACGGACAGGGCGAACTGCTGACCTATGCGGGCCTTCGCATACCGCAGCTGATTTCGCGCTTCCTGCCCTACTCCGTATTGCTCGCGACGCTGATCACGCTGGTGACCCTCAACCAGAACAGCGAAGTGATCGCGATGAAGGCCGCGGGCCTTTCCGCACACCAGGTGCTTGCCCCGTTGCTGCTGACGGCAGGGATCGTTTCGGGCGGAACCTTCCTGTTCAACGAAGTGCTCGTGACGCGTTCGAACCAGACGCTCAAAGCCTGGGAAGCGGTCGATTTCGGCCCGATCCCGACCGAGGACCGCGTCCGCGCCAATATTTACCTCAACGACAATGGCAATATCCTGACCGCCGCATACCTTGCCGGTAGGGGCGAAGCGATCGCCATGCGCAACGTCGGTTGGTACGTCCGCAATGCGGATGGCATGATCGTAGAGCAGGTCGAAGCCGACCGCGCTGTATATGCCAACCCCGGCTGGCGCCTGGAAGGTGTCACGCGCTTCAGTGTCCAGAACGCCGTGACCGACCAGCCCCGATCGCTCGTGGTCGGAGAAGGACTTTCGCCCGAACAGATCGACCTCGCCAAGATCGATCCCGACGCAGAGCCCTTCTGGACGCTCACGCAATCCATCGCCGAATACGAACGCGCAGGTCGGCGCACCACCGAACTGCGCGCGAAATGGTGGCACAAGATTTCCGGCCCGCTTTCGGCCTTCCTCATGCCGCTACTGGGCGCGGTTGCCGCCTTCGGCCTGGCGCGATCCGGACAGTTGTTCGTGCGCGCCGTGATCGGGATGGCACTGGGCTTTGCCTATTTCGTGGTCGACAATGCCGCGCTCGCCATGGGCAGCTTCGGCGGCTATCCGCCGTTCCTTGCCGCGTGGGCACCGGTCATGCTTTTTGTCCTGATCGGTGAAACGGTGCTGATCCGAACCGAGGAATGAGCGGTTTTTCCATCCGCCTGGCAAGGCCGGACGATGCCGCGCACCTGCCTGCCATCGAACGTGCTGCGGCGGTCCTGTTCCGGGATACTGCCGAAGGCGCTGCGATCGATCTCGATGAAGTGCGGACGGTTGCCGATTATCGCGGCATGATTGCCAAAGGACATTGTCTCGTCGCCGAAATCGACGAGCGGATCGTGGGTTTTCTGGCATCGCGCCCCGCCGGACGGGAATTGCATGTGGAGGAAATGGACGTCCACTCCGACGCGCAGCGCAAGGGTATCGGATCGGTCCTGATGCGTGCCTGCATCGTCGATGCGCAGAACAGCGGCTTTCGCGCGCTGACCCTGACCACTTTTCGCGACCTCGGCTGGAACGGTCCTTTCTATGCCCGGCTCGGCTTTGTCGAGGTGGAGGATCTCGACGCACATCCGCGACTGGCGCAAACGATCGCGCAGGAAATATCCGATGGCCTGCCGGCCGACAGCCGGATCGCGATGATCCGGTTCCTAAGCTGATGCGGTCAGCCGCGCGAGCGCATGGTGTTGCGCGCGATCCGGCTTACCAGCACGCCCATCCCCGCATGGTTCGCACCGTGATAGCTTGAATCGAGGTCAAGATGCGCGACCAGCCTGCGGTGCGCTTCGGGTAGGGAGTGATAGGGCATGGACGGCATCAGGTGGTGCAGCGCGTGGTAGCGCAGCCCGACCGGAGCCCACAGTTCCGCAATGCGGCCCGGGGGCGGCACGTTCACGCTGTCGAGGAACTGGGCCGTGACGGTCATCGCTTCGCCTTCGTTCTCCCACAAATGCGCGACCAGCGTTCGCAACTGGTTGAGTACCGCCACGACGGATGCAACGGCGAAAGCGACCAGCAAGGGCTTCCAGCCGAACGCGAACACGCTGGCGATGAGTGCCCAGCTCCACAGCATGCCCGCGGTCTCGAGGATGAGAACGCGGCGCGGCAGATCGCCTTCGGGCGGGCGGCGGCGGAAGTCGGGATTGATGGCAAGCGCGCTCAACCGCTGCCACGTAAGCTGGCGGATCGGCGGGATTATTGCGCCCAGCGGCACCAGTACGGCAAAGCGTAACAGGAGCGCGGCCGGGGCCAGCAGTGCGATCAGGACGAATACCGGCAGGCTCCACGGTTTCATCAGCGCCAGCGGAAGGTATTCCGGATCCTGGATCGTGCCGTATTGCGTGCGCTTGTGGTGCAGCGTGTGAACCTGTTCGTACATGAAGGACGGCGTCAGCATCGGCACGCCGACAAACACGTTCCACGCAGTGCGGAAGCCCGGCAGTGCGCCGTTCCGGAAATGCGAGATTTCGTGAATGAACAGGAGCGCGCGATACAGCGCGAGAACCGAGAGCACGCCCAGAGCAATTGCCGCAAGGCTGCTGTCGACCAGGATGGCACCTGCAAGCGAACCGTACCCGACCAGCGCAGAACCGATCATGTCGGCCCAGTAGATATCCGCGCGATGATCGGCAATATCCTTGGTCAGGTCGCGCGCGGCGCGCAGCATGGCCTTGTCGTCGGGAATCTGGGCATGCCAGCCCGATCCCGCCTCGCGGGGCATGGGCGTTTCCATCGCCCGTATTGGAGTGTGTTGCACGTTCATGGTCGTAATTTCCGGGTTGCCCCTAGCTTAAATCGCGCGCGCGATACAGCGTGCGGTGTCGATCATAGTGATCGCCCTCGGCGCGTTTCCTTGACAAAGATCGGCTAGCGCACACAGGGCTAATCGAAGCTGAACGAAGGTAATGCGCGAATGTCGGACAAGAATGTGGTGATCGAGCCGGTCGAGGGCAAGAAGGGTCGCGCCGAGTTCGTGGATTGCGGTCGCGCCTTCGCCGCGCGCGAGGAACACTGGGTCCCCCAGATCCGCTCGGAACAGCTAGAACTCGTCAATCCGGAAAAGAACCCATTCTTCGAACATGCCTCGCACCAGCTTTTCATCGCGCGGCGCGCAGGCAAGGCGGTCGGGCGCATTTCGGCTCATATCGATCACCTGGCGCTGGAACTGCCACGCGAACAGGGCTTCGGGCCTGGCGCAGGGATGTTCGGTTATTTCGATGCGGCGGACGAGACGGTGGCCCACGCCCTGCTTTCACGCGCCGAAGAATGGTTGCGCGGCCAGGGTATGACCCGCTCCATCGGCCCTATTTCTATGTCGATCTGGGAAGAGCCGGGCTTGCTCGTCAAAGGACAGGACCATTCGCCCCTCATCATGATGGGCCACCATCCTGAAATCTACCAGCACTGGATCGAAAGCGCCGGATATGCCCGGGCGAAGACGCTCCTTACCTACGATCTCGACGTCAGCCACGACTTCCCGCCGCTGATCCGCCGGATCGTGCAGTCGGGCGAACGCAACCAGCGGATATCGGTCCGTCCGGTGGACAAGAGCCGGTGGAACGAGGAGGTCGAAGTCATCCTGTCGATCCTCAACGATGCGTGGTCGAAGAACTGGGGCTTCGTGCCGTTCACGCCGAAGGAAATCGCCTACGCAGGCAAGAAGCTGCGGCCGATCATACATGAGGACGTGAACCTTATCGCCGAGCTGGATGGAAGGCCCGTCGCATTCATGCTGAGCTTTCCCGATGTGAACAGCGTGCTCAAGAGGATAGACGGCAAGCTGTTTCCCTTCGGGTGGTTCCACCTGCTGCGCTGGATGCGCAAACCCTACGGTGCAGATTTCCGGGTACCGCTGATGGGTGTGCTGCGGGAATTCCACAGCTCGCGGCTCGCGAGCCAGCTGGCTTTCATGATGATCGACCAGATCCGCAACACCGCGACCGCACGTTATGGTACGCAGCGCGCCGAAGTCGGCTGGATCCTCGACGACAATCAGGGGATGATGGCGATTGCCGATGCGATCGAAAGCAACATCAATCGCGAATACGCCATTTACGAGAAACCTCTGGCTTCCTGAGTTTTCGTGTCGCGCGGGTCACAGTCCCGACCTTTCGGCCCGCGTGGTGGAACCGCGCTGCCTCCGTGGCCGTTAGGCGGTCACAAGCGGGATTTCGACCCGCCGTCGCGACGAGACCCGATGAAGCATGATCCCAGAAATATAAGACGTGAGGCCTTGCCGGCGCATGTCCTCGTGGTCGAAGACGACGCAATTCTCGGGATCGCGCTCGAGGAAGCCCTGCGCGATGCAGGCGTCGCCAGGGTAGAACTGTCACCGTCGACGGAAGATGCCTTGCGCCATCTGCGCGACGAGCAACCCGATGCCATAGTCCTCGATGTGCATCTCGCCGACCGCGACGATGGGTGGGCCATTGCGGAACTCGTGCGCACTCTTGGGCCGGACAGCCCGCGCATCATATTCTCGACAGGCGCCCCGCAGGACATTCCGGCGGATGTGGCCGCGATGGGATGCGTGCTGGAAAAGCCCTATTCCCCCGAAACACTGGTCGAAGTCATGCGCGAGCCGCGACGTCGCGGCCTGATTTCGCGCCTGCGTGGCGCACTGCGCTAACCTGCCCTCCACTGCCTGACTGACATCGCGGGCAACTGTCCTGCTCTTGCATTTCCGGCGCCCGAGGTGACTGGACAGAAAAAAGGCCTCCGTAGCAGAGCTACGGAGGCCTTTCGGGATCGTATCACCAGCCGCTTGGACGGGAGGGGGGGTCTCGGCGGTGACATAGATACTACGTCCCGCCTGAAACGGGGTTCCCACGCGTTTCAACTTTTTTTCGCTAGCCGGAAAAACGCTTTTAAATGAATGGTCTAGGTCTATTGTTTTCGAGATCGAACTGCGCAAAGTCCGCCGCTCTCTTCATGTCGGGCACGCAAACCTGTCGGGATTTCCATTCGACCAGCCCCTCCCGCTCCAGTTGGCGGATAGTCCGGTTGGTATGCACCAGCGAAAGGCCGAGCATATCGGCAATCTGCGCCTGGGTGATAGGCAGGGCCAGAACATTGGAATCACTGGCGAGGCAGGTGGAAAGCGCTCTTTCGAGCAGCCAGACTGCCAGGTAGGTCACTCGCTCGCGCGCATTACGCTGGCCCAGTGACACGATATGGCCTTCGAGCGCGGTTTCCTCTTTCGCCGCCAGCCAGGTTATGTCGTAGCCAAGGCTGGGATGTTGGGCGATCAGCCGTTCGAAATCACCACGCCTGAACTGGCATAACCGTGCGTCGACCAATGCTTCGATCGCGTGGCTGGATGGCTCGTCGAAAGCCCCCTGAAGGCCGATCAGGTCACCCGGAAACATGAAATTGACGATCTGGCGGCGTCCATCGTCCAGCGAGCGCGAGCGGATCAACACCCCTTCGAGAACCGTATAGAGACGTGTGTTCGACGTCC
>CATMNW010000175.1 GCA_950071875.1 uncultured Erythrobacteraceae bacterium
GCCGCGCCCGTTGTCTTCCACGGAGACGCTGCCGTCCGCATTCAGTTCGATCAGTACGAGATCGCAGTGTCCAGCCAGCGCCTCGTCGATGGCATTGTCCGATACTTCGAACACCATGTGGTGGAGGCCCGATCCATCGTCGGTGTCACCGATATACATGCCCGGGCGTTTGCGGACCGCATCGAGGCCCTTGAGCACCTTGATCGAATCTGCGCCGTAACCGTTCTTCTTCGGCGCCTGCGCGCCCTGTTCTGCCGTGTTCTCGTCCATGCCGAGTATATAGGCTCCAAAGGACGGAAATCCAAAGTTCCGGGCGCATTTTTTCCCACAGCTTGCAGCGCGTACGGTTTCACCTGCAACCGGTTGATTTCGGAAGCCGAGGGGCGCATTCACGCGCCATGCTTTCTGTGCTCGACATCTTTCGCATCGGGATCGGTCCGTCCTCTTCGCACACGGTCGGTCCCATGCGTATTGCGCGCACGTTCGTGCGCATGCTCGACAAGGCAGGCAAGCTGGGGCGGACTTCACGCGTAGCTGTGGAATTGCAGGGTTCACTTGCACTGACCGGAGTGGGGCACGGTACGGTCGATGCAAGTATCCTTGGCCTGATGGGGTTCGCCCCAGATCGGACATGCCCCGACGAAGCTGCGGCAGCGCTGGCGACCGTTCACGCTGAAAAGAGCCTCGACCTTGGAGGCAAGATGCGGATCGATTTCGATCCAGCCACGGACATCGATCTTGCCGGACACATCATTCCTGACCTGCATCCCAACGGCATGGTGCTGCGAGCATATTCGAATGACGGTGCTCTGCTTTCGGAGCGTACCTATTTCTCGACCGGCGGCGGTTTCGTGGCATCGCAGGCGCAGTTGAAGCGCAAGCCCGAGGATGACCGGATCAACACCGGCACACCCGTGCCGCACGATTTCGGCTCTGCCGCGGAATTGCTCGCGATCTGCAGGGAAACCGGGCTGCCGATCGCCCAACTGGTTCTGGCGAACGAGGACGCCTTTCGCCCGCAGGAAAAGACCTTGGCGGGGATTGACCGCATTGCAGCGGCAATGGACCAGTGCATCGATCGCGGTCTTTCCCAACGCGGCATTCTGCCGGGCGGCTTGCGGGTGGAACGCAGGGCACCGGAATTGTGGGACAAGCTGTCCGCCAATCCGCAATCGAACGAACGTGAACAATTGTTCGATTGGCTGAACTGCTATGCGATGGCCGTGAACGAGGAAAATGCCGCAGGTGGCCGGGTAGTGACCGCCCCGACGAACGGCGCGGCGGGTATCATTCCTGCGGTCATCCGCTTTTACTGTGTAACTGCCGGCGAAACCCCTTGTCGGGATAGCCGCCGCACCTTCCTGCTTACAGCGGGGGCAATCGGCCTCCTTTACAAGCAACGCGCCAGTATCTCCGGTGCGGAAATGGGGTGCCAGGGTGAAGTGGGCGTTGCCTGTTCGATGGCAGCAGGTGGACTCGCAGCTCTATGGGGCGCATCGCCTGTCCAGATCGCCAGCGCGGCAGAAATCGGAATGGAGCATAATCTGGGCCTGACCTGTGACCCCGTGGGCGGGCTGGTGCAGGTCCCCTGTATCGAACGCAATGCGATCGGGGCGGTCAAGGCCGTCAATGCGGCGCGACTTGCATTGCACCGCACGGGCGCTGAAAGCCTTGTCAGCCTCGACCAGGTGATCGAAACCATGCGGCAGACGGGCCTCGACATGAGCAACAAATACAAGGAAACCAGCCAGGGCGGGCTGGCGGTCAATGTGATCGAATGCTGATGCTCCTGGGCGTGATCGGCGCGGTTTCGGGCGCGCTGATAGTCGGGGCGATCTGGGGCCTCTACGGCAAGTTTCGTGCCCGTACCGAAGGCGTGATCGTGGCCATAGCCGGTGGCGCGCTTCTCCTTTCGATTGTCCTCGAACTGGTCCAGCCGGCGATCGAGAAAAGTTCGATGATCACTGCTGTCATCGGAGTGCTGGCGGGTGCCGCACTTTTCGCCGTGGTCGATTATCTCATAGACGAAAAGTGGGGTTCACAAAGTGGCGGGGGCATGCTGGCAGCGGTAACCCTCGACGGCATACCGGAGAACCTTGCGCTGGGCGTTGCGCTGATCGGTGCCGGGGCGACAGAAGCGGCGGCGCTGGCCGGATCGATCCTGCTTTCCAACTTGCCAGAAGCGGCCAGTGGCGCCCGCTCGATGCGGGAAAACCAGAACTTCCCGAGGTTGCGCATCCTTGGCATCTGGTCGGGGACCGCGGTAATTCTTTCTGCCGCTGCACTGTTCGGAAACAGCTTCCTCGCCCCGCTGAACTCCGACATGCTGGCCTTCATCAGCTGTTTGGCTGCCGGCGCTGTTACCGCCAGCCTGACCACCGAAGTCCTCCCGAAAGCGCACGAGCAAGCCCGGCACTGGGCCGGTTTCGCAACCGCCATCGGCCTGTTGCTGGCTCTCCTGCTGCACTCGCTCGGGAACGGATAGACTATCGACAGCTTGAATTGCGACGTTAGGGTGGCGGTCATGGGAGAGAGACAAACCGCCGCCAGCCTCGCCGAACCATTCGGCAGCTTCCCCGCAACAATCGCCGCGAATGCAGCGCAACTCGGTGGCAAGATCGCGTTGCGCGATGATACCGGGGAATTGACCTGGGCGCAGCTCGGCGATCGCGTGGAGCGCATATCGGCAAGGCTTGTCGAAGACGGCCTGGGGCGCGGGCAATCGGTTGCCATACTCGGCTACTCGTCGATACCTTACGCGCTGGTTTTCCTTGCTGCCGTGCGTGCCGGCGGTGTGGCCGCACCGCTGACCACCAGCGCCAGCCCGGAACAGCTTGCCGGCATGGCCAGCGATTCGGGAGCGAAGCATATTTTCATCGACCGTGCGAAGCTGGCCGAACTGGGGGACGATTGCTTCCCCGGCATGACGCGCATTGTACTGGACGAGGAATTAGACGGCTGGATGAGTGCGGAAGGTTCGCACGCGCCGGATTTCGATCCGGCACCCCAGGACCCGTTCAATATCATTTATTCCAGCGGGACCACCGGCGTGCCCAAGGGCATCGTCCATTCACACCAGATGCGCTGGAGGCAGTTTTCCGCGACCGCCTCGAGCTGGCTTGAAAACGGAATGCCGGTACGGACCCTGGCCTCCACTCCGCTATATTCGAACACCACAATGGTCGCCTTCCTGCCGCCGCTTCTGGCAGGCGGCACGGTTCGGGTCATGCGCAAGTTCGATGTGCTTCGCTGGCTCGAATTCGCGCAAGCGGACCAGACGACCGCCACCATGCTTGTGCCGGTCCAATACCGGCGCCTCATGCAGGAACCGCGCTTCGGCGAATTCGACCTTTCTTCCCTCCAGCTCAAATATTGCACTTCCGCGCCATTCCCGGCGGAACTGAAGCGCGAAGTGCTGGATCGTATGCCCGGGGCGCTGATCGAAATCTATTCGATGACCGAAGGCGGTGTCGTGTGTCTGCTCGAAGCGCACAAGTTTCCCGACAAGCTGCACACGGTCGGTCGCCCGGCACCCGGAAGCGAGCTGAAGGTGCTCGACGACAATGATGTACCCGTCGCGCCGGGCGAGGCGGGCAATCTCATCGGGCTCAGCCAGACGATGATGGCGGGGTACAAGAACCAGCCGGAAAAAACGCGCGAAGGTTACTGGACCGATCCGGAAACCGGCGTCACCTGGCAACGCATGGGCGATATCGGCCGCGTCGATGCCGAAGGTTTCGTCGAGCTGGTGGGCAGGGCCAAGGACATGATTATTTCGGGCGGGTTCAATATCTTCCCGGTCGATCTGGAGGACGAACTGGCCAAGGAAGACGATGTGGTAGAGGCCGCTGTCATCGGTGTCCCGAGCGAGCGCTGGGGGGAAACGCCGGTCGGCTTCGTCACGCTGAAGGACGGTGCCCGATCCGTCGATTCAATACGGGAAGCGGTCAATTCCCGCCTGGGCAAGACGCAGCGTCTCGCTCAGCTTCACCAGATCGGGGAAATGCCGCGCAGTCATATCGGCAAATTGCTCAAGACCGACCTGCGCGAAGAGGCTGCACAAAGAGGCTTTCCGGAATGAAAAAAGGGGGCGAAACCATCACGGTCTCGCCCCCTTTCTTGTAGAGTGGCTGGAAGCTTACTTCGCTTCGACCATTGCAAAAGCGCTGCGCGCCTTGAGCGTGGCTTTGGCCTGCTTGTAAGTGTTGCTGATGCAGAAGCGATCGACCCAGTACGAAGTGCCGCACACTTCGCGCGCGGCATTGCGCAGACGGTGGTCGAGCTTGCGGGCATCTTCCTCGACGGCAAGGTCCAGATCGCCATATTCGACGGTTACGGCACCTTCGGGTGCATTCTGGGCCAGCGCGGGAGCGGCGGCCGAAACGGCGACGGCGAAAGCGGCAGTGAGAAGCGTGCTACGCATGATGAAGTTCCTTTTTGCTCCGGAGTTGCCTTCGCGGCGAACCCGTTAGATTTCCCGCCGACTGAATGGGTTGCAAATCGCAATGTTGCAATTGCGAAAAACACATTGTGCAGTGCACACAAGGCAAGGAAGCGTTTCGAGACGCGGCGCCAACGGGGGGGAGGGGAGAGGAGTGTCGGCGGCCGCGTCTCTACTCGCTGCCATATCGCCTCGCTGGTGCGGGGGCCCGTTCGGGCGGCCGCGAATGGCGAGGAAGGCCAGAAGCTGGTGGGTCTAGGAGAGCCAACCGCTTCTGTAATTTGTTCCGGATCAGTGGATCAGGGGTCACCATCCGGCTGCAAGAGCTGTAATAATGTTGCTTGACCGCGAACGAAAGTGAGAAAACATTGAAACTTGTTGCGCAAAACGCAACCGCCCTATCCTGAGCCTTCTAGGTAAGGTCGTCATAACAGGCGCGGGGACAATGCGGCCCGTTTGATTGCCGGTGCTGGACAGTGGACGCCGCCTGCCTTTAACGGGGCCCATGCAACCAGAGCATCTCCCCGATTCCATTCTCATCGTCGATTTCGGCAGCCAGGTAACCCAGCTTATCGCGCGCCGCGTGCGCGAGGCCGGAGTATATTCCGAGATCGCGCCTTTCAGCATGGCGGAGGAAGCGTTCCATCGCCTCCAGCCCAAGGGCATCATCCTGTCGGGCTCGCCCGCCAGCGTGTGCGACGAGGGTAGTCCGCGCGCCCCGCAGGTCCTGTTCGACAGCGGCCTCCCCATTCTCGGCATCTGCTACGGCCAGCAGGTCATGAGCCAGCAGCTTGGCGGCGAAGTCCGTCCAGGGCACGAGACCGGGGACGGCGGCGAATTCGGCCGTGCCTATCTGACTGTCACAGAGGATTGCGCGCTGTTCGACGGTCTCTGGAAGACCGGCGAGCGCCACCAGGTCTGGATGAGCCACGGCGACAAGGTCACGCGCTTTGCCGACGGGTTCGAGATCGTCGCCACCAGTGACGGCGCGCCCTTCGCCGTGATCGCGGACGAGGCGCGCAAATATTACGGCGTCCAGTTCCATCCCGAAGTCGTCCACACGCCCGATGGCGCGAAGTTGATCGCCAATTTCGCACGCCATGTCTGCGGCATGGCGGGGGACTGGACGATGGCCGAATTCCGCGCCACCAAGATTGCCGAAATCCGGGCGCAGGTCGGTGACCAGCGCGTGCTCTGCGGCCTGTCGGGCGGGGTCGACAGCGCGGTCGCCGCGGTGCTGATCCACGAAGCGATCGGCGAGCAGCTGACCTGCGTTTTCGTCGA
>CATMNW010000176.1 GCA_950071875.1 uncultured Erythrobacteraceae bacterium
GGAAAAATGGTGGAATATGGTCGTACTTCTGACATATTTACCAATCCGCACGAACAGCGCACCCAGGATTACATCACGGGGCGCTACGGATAAGGCCATGAATTCGATGCAAGAACATACCGTAAAGGCCTTCGATGAAGACATCACCCGTCTGCGCGGGCTGATCGCCGAAATGGGCGGCTTGTCCGAAGCCGCGATCGAGCGCGCGCTCGAAGCTTTGGTCAAGGGTGACGACGAACTCGCCGACAAGGTCATCAAGGCAGACAAGAAGATCGACGCCCTCGAAAGCGAGATCGACAAGCTGGCGGTGCGCATCATCGCGCTGCGCGCGCCGATGGCGGACGACCTTCGCGAAGTCATCGCGGCGCTCAAGATCGCCGGTGTGGTGGAACGGATCGGCGACTATTCGAAGAACATCGCCAAGGCGAGCAAGGAAATCGGCTCGAACCGCAAGCAGTTCGAACCCCTCACCCTGCTGCCCGCCATGGCCGAAGTGGCGAGCGAGATGGTGCATGACGTGCTGACGGCTTATGCTGCCCGCGACGCCGAACTCGCCCGCGAAGTGATCGCGACCGACGAGAAGGTAGACGCGTTCTACAACTCCATCTTCCGCAACCTGGTCAGCCACATGGTCGAAAACCCTTCGACCATTTCGAGCGCGGCGCAGATGCTGTTCATCGCGCGCAACCTCGAACGCATCGGCGACCATGCCACCAATGTGGCAGAAATGGTGCACTTCGCCGCGACGGGCAATTACCCGCCCGACGAGGATAGCTGACACAAAACTGTAGTGCGGAGGTCATAAAGCCGTGCCGACCGAGACTGGAAATTCCCGGAAAGGCAAGGATTTGCACGCTGCCAAACTGCTTCTCGTAGAGGACGATCCCGCCCTCTCCGAACTGCTCGAATACCGCTTTTCGAACGAAGGCTACAATGTCCGCACCACGGCCGATGGCGACGAGGCCCTGTTGCTGGCAGCAGAGGACGTACCCGACCTCGTCATCCTGGACTGGATGATCGAAGGCACCAGCGGCATCGAGGTATGCCGCCGGCTCCGCCGCGACAAGGAAACGGCGCACGTTCCCATCATCATGCTGACCGCCCGCGAAGCGGAAGACGACCGGGTTCGCGGTCTCGACACCGGGGCCGACGATTACCTGACCAAGCCCTTTTCCCCGCGCGAACTGCTGGCGCGCGTCGCTGCGGTCATGCGCCGGATCCGCCCTGCCCTTGCTGGCGAAAGCATCGAAGTGGGCGATATCACGCTCGACCCGGTCGCTCACAAGGTAGTGCGCCGTGGCCGTACGCTGCAGCTCGGCCCGACCGAATATCGCCTCTTGCAGTTCCTGATGGAAAGCCCGGGTCGCGTATTCAGCCGCGGGCAGCTGCTCGATGGGGTCTGGGGCACCGAAAGCGAGATCGAACTGCGCACGGTCGATGTCCATATCCGCCGCTTGCGCAAGGCGATCGAGATCGACGGCGCGAAGGACCCGGTGCGCACGGTGCGCAGCGCAGGCTATTCGCTCGAAGCCGCCTGACCTAGCGGCAGACGCTGCGCCAGCGCGGGCTCATGTCCAGATGAAAGTGATCGGCATGCGCGGCATTGTACTCGGGTGACAGAACGGTTGCGAAGCTGGTGCAGGCCCCGTCGCGAACCTGGCGCAGAAACCGCGCCTTGTCGCCCTCGCCAGGCCAGTCGCGCAAGACGCTGATCCGTGTGCCGTCCTCAAGGACGAACCCGGCAATGTCGATTGCATTGGCCGTCGCATGTTCGCTCCATGCGCCGCTGCCGCGGCCATAGAGACGACGGCAGGAAAACGCGCCAAGGTGTTCAACTTGCGCGATTTTGGATCCGAACACCTCCTGTGCGGCAGGCTCCAGGACGTCACGCTCCCAAAGGTGGAAAGCCATCGCGGTCGGGCATGTCGTGGACGGTGTCCCCGGACTGAGCGGTGCGTCACCCAGCTGGACGCGGTCCTCGCGGCGGCAAGGTCCCTCGCCAGCGGGTTCGAGCGCAGTAAAGGCAACCTCGCTGCGTTCGAACACGGCCCGGCACTGCGCCGGATCGTCCCTCAACGCGAGGAGCTTGGTTTCGGTTGCCCAGCCCGCCGGATCGCGCAGATCCAGCGGTGCCCACGGATCGTGTTCCGGGTGTTCGGCAAGCCACGTACGTCCGGCCACCAGAATCCCTACAAGTATAAGCAGGATGACAACGCGCCGGTCGGCCCGAAATCTGCCGACATGCCGCGAAATCGTCGGCCTTTTCACAATCCGCTCTCCAGATATTCGGCAAGCACAAGCGCCGCGATCAACAGGAACAGCGTTCCAATGGCGCGATCGATCCAGCGGCGTGTGGCTGCGCGCTCCATCAGGCGCGCCAGTCGCTGCCCGGCAACGATGTACAGCGCGCCGATCGGCAGATCGATGATCAGCGCAAGCGCGGCCAGTATGGCGACCTGCGGCGCGATGCTGGCCTCCGGATTTATGAACGGCGGGATGATCGCCAGCATGTAGATGAGCGATTTCGGATTACCGATCGCGATGAATATCCCGTCGCGAAACGCATGCTGCGAAACCCGGCCTTGCGGCTTTGCCCGATCCTGTTCCGGATGGAAGGAATGGAGGATCGCTTGCACGCCCAGCCACGCAAGGTAGGCGATCCCCGCGAAGGCCAGAATGCGAAAGGCCAGCGGATATGCGTTTGCCAGCGTGCCCAGGCCGAGCGCCGCCAGTATCCACCAGACGATATAGCCGATCTGCATTCCCAGCAGCGCCGCCCAGCCCGATCGCGTGCCTCGCCATATGGCCTGACCCATCACGAACATCATCGATTGCCCGGGCAGCAGGCTGGTGGTCGCGGTCACCAAGGCGAATGCGACGAGTTTCTCGGCATCGATCATGCCGCGCCCCTAGTGGAAGTCGCGGCTCGGGGGAATGATGCGTACGTCGCGCGGATGCCCACTCTGGAAACCGCATTCGCGATTGCCCGCCGGTGGTTCTTCCCAGGGCTCGACCGGCTTGTAGGGATCGTCCCTGCCTTCCTTCAGATTGTCCCGCGGGTTGAACTTGTCCGGCAATGGCGATGTGACATGGTCGGCGCGCGCGACCGGCGCATTCAGCATGTCGTCCGACAAGCGATAAAGCTGGTCGGTCGCATCGGTCATGTGATGGGCAATCACATGGATCACCTCGTCATCGTATTCGACCCGGCCGCGCACCTCCATCAGGCGTGAACCCATCACCACACGCCGTTGTTTTTCCTTCAGATCCGGCCAGACGACCAGGTTGATCACGCCGGTTTCATCCTCCAGCGTGATGAAGCATACCCCCTTGGCCGATCCGGGCCGCTGGCGGATCAGCACCACGCCCGCGACATGGACCATGCTGCGAAACTTCTTCGCCCGCAAATCGCAGGCACGCACGAAGCCGCGTTCGGCAAGGCTGGCGCGCAGGAAAGCCATCGGATGCGCCTTCAGGCTGAGGCGCGTGGTCTGGTAATCGGCGACCACTTCTTCCGACAGGGGCATTGCGGGAAGGTGTGTTCGCGCCGTTTCCACCCCTTCGTCGCGCGCGGCTGCGGCGGCGAACAATGGCAGATCCGGCCCGCCGACGATGCTGCGCGCATCCCACAGGGCCTGTCGCCGCGTGAGGTTCATCGAACCGAAGCAATCCGCGCTCGCAAGCCGTTCGATATGCGCGGGGCCGATGCGGGCACGGTCCTTCAGCGCCGTGACGTCGGCGTAGTGCCCGTGCTCCTCGCGCTCGGCAATCAGCCGTGCCGCCACGGCCTCCGGCAAGCCATCGACCTGCCTCAGGCCAAGCCGCAGGGCGATATGATTGTCGAGCCGGCCGCTGTCGCTGCGCCTGCGCCGGTCTTCGCCAAGTTTTTCCAGCGTGCAGTCCCACTGCGACAGGTTGACGTCGGCCGGCAGCACTTTGACGCCATGCTCGGCGACGTCACGCACGATCTGCGCCGGGGCGTAAAAACCCATCGGCTGCGAATTGAGCAGCGCGCAGCCGAAGGCGGCAGGAAAATGGCATTTGAGCCAGCTCGACACATAGACGAGATGCGCGAAGCTGGCCGCGTGGCTTTCGGGAAAGCCGTATTCGCCAAAGCCGCGGATCTGGTTGAAGCAGCGCTGCGCGAATTCGCGATCATAACCGCGGCCGACCATGCGTTCGACCATCATGTCCTGGAGTTCATCCACCATCCCGCGGCTGCGGAACGTCGCCATGGCCTTGCGCAGTCGGTTGGCCTCCCGGCTGGAGAACTGGGCAGCGTCGAGCGCGATCTTCATCGCCTGTTCCTGGAAGATCGGCACGCCCAGCGTACGCTCCAGGATGCTGGACAGTTCGTCCGGCGGGCCGTGTTCGGGCGAAGGTGCCGGGATCACCACCTGTTCCGCCCCGCGGCGACGCTTGAGATAGGGGTGGACCATATCGCCCTGGATCGGTCCGGGCCGCACGATGGCGACCTGGATGACGAGATCGTAGAACTCTCGCGGGCGCAGGCGCGGGAGCATGTTCATCTGCGCGCGACTTTCGACCTGGAACACGCCGAGCGAGTCACCCTTGCGCAGCATGGCATAGGTTTCCGGGTCCTCGCGCGGGACACTGGCAAGGGTCAGGGGCCGGTTGTGATGATCGTCCAGCAGGTCGAGGCACTTGCGAATGCAGGTCAGCATGCCCAGCGCCAGGACATCGACCTTGAGGATGCCCAGCGCCTCGATATCGTCCTTGTCCCATTCGATGAAGCTGCGTTCGGGCATGGCGCCATTGCCGATCGGTACGGTCTCGGTCAGAGCGCCTTCGGTGAGGATGAACCCGCCGACATGTTGCGACAAATGACGCGGCATACCAATCATTTGCTCGGTAAGTTTCAGAACACGCCGCAGGTGCGGATCGGTCACGTCCATGCCGGTTTCGGCCGCATGGGCCTCGCTGATTTCGCGGCCCCATCCGCCCCACACCGTCTTGGCAAGCGCGGCGGTGACGTCCTCGGTCAGCCCCATCGCCTTGCCCACCTCGCGGATCGCCATGCGCGGGCGATAATGGATCACGGTGGCGCACAGACCGGCGCGGTGGCGGCCGTATTTGCGATAGATGTACTGGATCACTTCCTCGCGCCGCTCGTGCTCGAAATCGACGTCGATATCGGGCGGTTCCTTGCGCTCTTCGGAAATGAAACGGTCGAACAGGAGGGCATGCTTGGCCGGGTCGACGTTCGTGATGCCGAGGCAATAACACACCGCCGAATTGGCCGCGCTGCCGCGTCCCTGGCACAGGATTGGCGGATCGACACCGGTGCGGGCGAAATCGACGATGTCCTTGATGGTGAGGAAATAGCGCGCAAGATCCAGCTTGCCGATCAGCGCCAGTTCCTTGTGCAGGGTCTGGCGCACACTGTCGGGCAATCCGGCGGGGTAACGCCATTCGGCCCCTTTCCAGGTCTCGCTCTCCAGGAATTGCTGCGGATCCTGCCCGCCGGGATAGATGTCCTCGGGATATTCGTATTGCAGTTCGTCGAGGCTGAAATCGCACGCGTCGGCCACTTCGCGCGTGGCCGCGATGGCGTGGGGCCAGCGTTCGAACAAGCGGACCATGGTTTCGGGCGGCTTCAGGTAACGCTCGCCATTGCCGTGAAGCAGGTGCCCGGCCGCCGCGACCGTGGTCTTGTGCCGGATTGACGTCATGACATCTTGCAGTGGCCGCCTGTCGGGCG
>CATMNW010000177.1 GCA_950071875.1 uncultured Erythrobacteraceae bacterium
CACGGTGGTCGGCTCGGCGATCCTCGATTTCGTCTCGCACCCGCTGGGTCTTGCGATCGCGATCGACGAGGAAGGTCAGAACGACACACTCGCCAAACGCCGCGACAAGAGCCTTTCTAGCGTCGGCATCGAAGTCTTCCGCATACCCGCTGCGACCATCCTCGCCGATGTCGAGGAGGCGATGAAGCCGATCTTCGCCGCCATGAACGCACGCTACCGCGACAAGCAGACCGCGCGCCGCGAACACCAGGCGAAATACGGACCGACACCGCGCCGCCCCCGCACGCCTCAACGAGACGGCAACCGGGAAAGACCGCGCCGATGAAACGCTTAGCTTTTGCCTGCGCCCTTGCAACGTTGATCGCCGCGCCCGCATTTGCGCAGAAAGATCTTGCACCGGATCTCGCCGAATCACGCCTTAATGGCTGTTTGCTGGCCGGTTCGTCGGCCGCGCCGCGCAGTGGTCTGCGTGATGCGGTGGTTTCTCTGCGTGCGCTCTGCGCGCCACAGATCAAACGTGTCTCTGCCGATCGCGTGGCGGCGGCAGCACACGGTCTATCGGGGGCCTCGCGGAAAGAGGCTGAAAGCCAAGCCATTCGCAAACTCAACGACGAGATCGCGCTCGTCATCGCAAAATATACCGGACTGACACTCTGACATGCTGAAAATAGACAATCTTCACGCCGAAATCGACGGCAAGACCATCCTCAACGGACTTTCCCTGACCATACCTGCCGGGGAGGTTCATGCGATCATGGGCCCCAACGGCGCGGGCAAATCGACTCTGGCTTATGTGCTCGGCGGCCGCCCGGGCTACGAGGTCACCGCCGGTTCGGTCGAGTTCAACGGGCAGGACCTGCTCGATCTCGAACCGCACGAGCGTGCGGCGGCGGGCCTTTTTCTCGGCTTCCAGTATCCGGTCGAGATTCCCGGCGTCTCCAACCTCCAGTTCCTGCGCGAGGCGCTGAACTCGCAGCGCAAAGCTCGTGGTGAAGAAGCGCTCACCGGCGGCGAGTTCCTCAAGCTCGCGAAGGACAAGGCAGGCCTGCTCAAGCTCGACCCCGAAATGCTCAAGCGCCACGTCAATGTCGGCTTTTCCGGCGGCGAGAAGAAGCGGGCAGAGATGGTCCAGATGGGTATTCTCGACCCGCAATTCGCCGTGCTGGACGAAACCGATAGCGGCCTCGACATCGACGCGTTGCGCGTGGTCGGCGAGGGCATAAATGCGATCATGCGCGATCCCGCCAAGGGCGTCCTGCTGATTACGCACTACCAGCGTCTGCTCGAGGTGGTGAAGCCGGACAAGGTATCGATCCTGTCCAAGGGCCGGATCGTCCACACGGGCGGGCCCGAGCTCGCACAGCGCCTCGAGAACGAAGGTTACGATGCGGTGATGGCCGATGCCTGAGGCAGCGGAACTTCCGACACGCCGAGAGGAGGGCTGGCGTTATTCGCGCGTCGAGCGCCTCCAGGGCGAGAATCTCGACAATTGGCGCATCATCGATGTGGCGGCTGGCGAGAGCTTTCGCGACACGCTGGTTATCGCTGACGGCGACGAGACTAAGCCGACCGAACTGCACCGTTGGCGCGTGACCGTAGGCGAGGGTGCACGGTGCGAGGTTTTCGCAGTGCTTTCGTCGGCAGAATTTGCGCGACTGGAAGTCGAGGTGACACTCGGCAAGGGCGCGCATTTCGAGCTCGGCGGCATAACCGTCGGCGGTCGCGAGACAGTGCGCGAAATTGTCACTCGCACCGTCCATGCCGAACCGGAAGGCACCAGTAACCAGACGGTGCGCGCGGTCCACTGGGGTCACGGTACGGGCAATTTCCTCGGCAATATCGACGTGGTGCGCCATGCGCAGAAAACCGATGCGGCACAGGATTTCAAGGGCCTGCTGCTCGAGAAGGGCGCGAGCGTAAATGCCGTGCCGCAGCTAGAGATTTTTGCCGATGACGTGAAATGCGCCCACGGCGCCAGCGTCGGCCAGCTGGATGAGACTGCGCGCTTCTATATGGCTGCCCGCGGGTTGTCTCCGGACCTATCCCGCCGCCTGCTTGTGCAGGCCTTCCTAGGCGATGCGCTGGTTTCGCTCGAGGACGACGATCTGCGCGAAGCGATGATGGTCCATGCGCTCGACAAGGTGGACAAAGCGTTGTGAGCGAAGCTGCGACCCTGACACGGAAAGCGGATTTTCCCGGGCTTCTGACCGCCGACGGGAAGCCTTGGCACTATCTCGATACGGCGGCTTCCGCGCAGAAGCCGCAACCGGTGGTCGATGCGATGACGCGCGCCCTGGGTAAAGACTACGCCACCGTCCATCGCGGCGTATATTCACGAAGTGCCGAAATGACCCTCGGCTATGAGTCGGCTCGCAAGCGCGTTGCCGGGTTCATGGGCGCCGCTTCCGAAAACGAAATTGTCTTCGTGCGGGGCGCGACGGAGGCGATCAACCTTGTCGCATCCAGCTGGGGCATGGCCAATATCGGCGAGGGTGATCGTATCGTCCTTTCCATGCTCGAGCATCACTCGAATATCGTACCCTGGCAGATGGTCGCCGAGCGCACCGGCGCGCACATCGACGTCTGCCCGCTGACCGAAGACCACCAGATCGACCTTGGCGCACTCGAAGCGTTGCTCACACCGCGTACCAAACTGGTTTCGCTGGCGCATGTCTCCAACGTGCTTGGCGGTGTGCTCGACGCGCGCGCGGCGGCGGAAATTGCGCATTCTGTCGGCGCGAAGATCATGCTCGACGGCTGCCAGGCCGCGCCGCGCATGGCGCTCGACATGGCCGCGCTCGATTGTGATTTCTATGCGTTCTCGGGTCACAAGATCTACGGCCCGACAGGCATTGGTGTTTTGTGGGCGCGCCAGGAGATCCTGGACAGCATGCTGCCGTATCAGGGCGGCGGTGCGATGATCGACCAAGTGACCTTCGAGAAAACCACTTACGCCCCGCCGCCGCAGCGATTTGAAGCGGGCACTCCCATGATTACCGAAGGGATCGCGCTGCACGCGGCGATTGACTACGTTGATGCCTTGGGTCCCGACCGCCTGTTCGCGCATGAAAGCGGGCTCGCAAAATGCCTGCGCGACGAACTGCGCGCGATGAATTCGGTCACGCTGTTCGGGCCGGATGAAAGCGCCGGCATCGTCAGTTTCGCGATCGAGGGGGTTCACCCGCACGATCTCGGCACCATATTGGATGAAGAGAATGTGGCGATCCGGGCCGGGCACCACTGCGCGCAGCCGCTGATGGACTATCTCGGCGTTACCGCTACCGCCCGTGCGAGTTTCGGGCTGTACTCCGACGAAAGCGATATTGCCGCGCTTCTGCGCGGTATCGAAAGGACCCAGAGGATCTTCGGATGAACGACGATCAGGAACAGGAATTCATCGCGGCGCCTTCGCCTGCAGATACCGTTGTCGGCAAACCGCCGCGCGCGCGGGTCGAAGACGCCGTGGACCCGGACGAAACCCCGCGCGCGACGATGGAGCGCAAGCGCGACTATCTCGAGGGCTTCCTTGCCAAGAAACCCGAGGAAGCGGCTGTGGTAGGTCCAGGGGGCCAATTGCAGCAGGCGGTGATCGATGCGCTTAAGGAAATCTACGACCCGGAAATTCCGGTGAACATCTACGATCTTGGCCTGATCTACGGTGTCGAGGTCGATGATGAGAGCGATGTCACTGTCACCATGACGCTGACCACCCCGCATTGCCCGGTTGCGGAAACCATGCCCGGCGAAGTGGAACTGCGCGCAGCCTCTGTGCCGGGAGTTCGCGATGCGGAGGTCAATCTGGTGTGGGATCCGCCATGGGGCCCGGATAAAATGACCGATGAAGCGCGTCTCGAACTGGGGATGCTGTGATGAGCGAGACCACCACCCGCCCGGCACCCAGGGCCGCCGTTATCCTGACCCCCTCTGCCGAACAGCGCGTGGCCGATCTCATGGCCAAGGCGCCGGATGATGCGATCGGGGTGAAGCTTTCGACCCCGCGACGGGGCTGTTCTGGCCTCGCCTATTCCGTCGACTACGTGACCGAGGAAGCAAAGTTCGACGAGAAGATCGAAACGCCCGGCGGGGTTTTCTACATCGACGGTGCCAGCGTCCTTTACCTCGTCGGCAGCACCATGGATTGGGTAGAGGATGACTTTACCGCAGGCTTCGTGTTCGAAAATCCCAATGCGAAAGGCGCATGCGGCTGCGGCGAGTCCTTCATGGTTTGATACGGCCATTTCCGGCTGCAAATCCGCCTGCCGTACGCTTCCGGTGCTCTCGGACTTGAAGTCCGCTGCGCATCGGTTCTCGTTCAGGCGAATTTTGTCCGATGTACACCGGCGGTTCCGCTCGAAACTGAATCGCCTCAGCGCTTCCGCGCGCCGTTCTTATCCCTCGGCGAGGAAGTCGAGCAGGGCGCGCTCGTATTCGTCGACCTGGCCATTTGCTTCGATGCGGGCGTTCAGCCACTCATGCTCCGGAAGCGTTACTTCGCGAGCTTTGGCTACGCCGTCTTCGCGTGAAATCGGTTCGGCTTTCTTGCCGAAAACTCTTCCCAAGACATTGGGAGATTCCTTGGCCATCCGGCCCAAGAACCCGCCCACGCTGACCGTGGTATCGTTCATGAATGCCTGCAGTTCAGATGCGCGTTCGCGGCTGATTTGTGCATTCGGGTCACTGTATCCCTGCAGGTAATTGGCGACGCCCTGCACGAAAAGCTGCCTCCACTCGGGCGCGTTATCGGCACCCAGAGTGGCATCTTTCAGGCGGAAGAGCATATCGGCTTCCTTGCGCCCGACAGCACCCGGGCGTTCGCTGGCAGGAGCGAAGACGGCGCGGCGCAGCAGCTTCGCTTCGGTTGCATTGACGTTACCCGCTTCCAGCTTGCCGCCACCGCGTGTCGGGCCGGTGCCTTCGAGCACGGCCAGTTCCATTTGCGATATGGCGTAATCCTTCAGCGCAGATGGCACGTTCTGCGCACGCTCGAAGACGCGCACCAGCAGTTCGATCTCGGCCATCGAACCAAGCTGTCCGTCCTCATCTATTTGTTCCATCAGCCAGGCCGCGTTTTCCGCATCGACATAGCCCTTCGGAGCGCGCTGGTTGACGACATATTCGCCTAGAGCTTCCACGAAGAAATCGACCCATTCGTCGCTCTTCGTGCAGAGCTGTCGATTAAGAGCAAAAATGGCCTCGGCCTCGGCCTGCGAAATACGTCCGTCGGGCCACGCTTCGCGTCGCAAAGCCAGCACGTCTTCGCCGGAAATCGCGCCGTCTGCGCCGACCTTCTTCGCCAACTGGCCGAAATGCACGCTCATCTGGATCGAACCTCGTCTAATTAAGGTCCGGAAATGCTAGCGCGGTTTGCTTAAGACGGGGTTAGCGCCGCAATGCCCTGACGCAGTTGGCACGGTCCACGTCCAGGCCATCGCTTGCCCTCCGCGCATCGACATAGGTCGCACTGGGCTCACCACGGGGTTCGAGGGGATAAAGATAGACGTCGAGAACACAGGCATCGCCCGCGAACTGCAGCTTGCGCGCGTCGCCTTCCTTCACCGTCAGGCGCGGCGGACCGAACAGGTTTGCAAGCGCGGTTTCGTTCTTGCCAATGACATTTTCCAACCCCGGGACATTCATCACCCGTGGCGCGCGAAAAGCCTGTGTGCTCGGCGCGACCTGCACTTCCTGCGGCGGGGGCGTGACC
>CATMNW010000178.1 GCA_950071875.1 uncultured Erythrobacteraceae bacterium
GGCATACCACTTCGCGCAAGCTGCGGGGATGGACTAGTGCGGCAAGGCTGCTAACGCGCCCTTCGAATTCAATTCGGAGAACATCATGAGCGCCGACCTCGAAAACGCCATCGAAGCCGCGTGGGAAAACCGCGCAAATGTCACGCCGCAGTCGAGCGACGTGCGCGAAGCGGTCGAGGCGGCGCTCGAAATGCTCGACAGCGGAACGGGCCGCGTGGCGCAGCCTGATGGCAAGGGTGGCTGGCACGTAAACCAGTGGCTCAAGAAAGCCGTGCTCCTGTCCTTCCGCCTCAACGACAACCGCGTGATGGAAGGTGGCAGCGCCGGCCATCCGGCCTTCGACAAGGTGCCGAGCAAGTTTGCAGGCTGGGACGATGCACGTTTCCGCGAAGCAGGCTTCCGCGTCGTGCCCGGTGCGGTAGCCCGCGAAGGTGCCTATATCGCGCCCGGCTGCGTCCTGATGCCGAGCTTCGTCAACATCGGCGCCTTTGTCGGCAAGGGCACCATGGTGGACACCTGGGCCAGCATCGGTAGTTGCGCGCAGGTGGGCGAGAACTGCCATATCTCGGCGGGGGCAGGCATCGGGGGCGTACTCGAACCGATGCAGGCCAATCCGACCATCATCGGCAACAACTGCTTTATCGGCGCGCGCTCGGAAATCGTCGAAGGCGTGATCGTGGGCGAAGGCTGCGTTGTTTCGATGGGCGTCTTCATCACCCAGTCGACCAAGATCGTCTATCGCGACACCGGCGAAGTCATCCGCGGCCACCTGCCGCCGTTCTCGGTCGTGGTGCCTGGCACGCTACCGGGCAAGGACGGCGGGCCGGGTCTCGCATGTGCGGTCATCGTGAAGACGGTCGATGCCCAGACGCGCGAGAAAACCGGCATCAACGAGCTCCTGCGCGACTGACCGCACAGGAACATTCGCGCCGTATGAGCGTAAAACCCCCTGAAACACGCGGGATCGCGCAGAATCAGGGAGTACATTCACGTGCATAAAGAAGGCGACGAAATTCACGTCACGGACACCGAGGCCAGTGGTGGCTCGAAGGAAGGCGTTGTTCGCTGGGTCCTGGCTGGCGGGCTGCTGCTTGCAGTCATCCTGATGTCGATCGTCTGGATTATCCCTGCCCTTTCGACCGGCGATGTCGAGGAAGAAGGCACGGTAAGCGGCCAGATCTCATCCATGGAAGAAGGTGGCGACACCACCGACAGCATCGTCGGGGTGCCGAGCGAAACCGATTTGGGCGACGACCAGATCGCCGTGCCGGAAGGCGATCAGAGCACGACCGAAGACGGCCTGCAGGTCGTCGAGAACTGACGGCCACGAAGGACAGGCGGTATGAGCAATTCGAACAGCTTCCAGACCAATCAATACGTCCAGTGGGATTGGGGTAACGGTAAGGGCAAGGGCCAGATCAAGGAACGCTTCGAGCGCGAGGTTACCCGCACCCTGCAAGGCTCCGAAATCACCAAGGACGGTGACGAGGACAATCCCGCCTATCTGATTAAGCAGGAAGACGGTGACGAGGTCCTGAAACGCGGCAGCGAGATCGAGGCGCAGGACTGATCCATGGCAGAAGCGAAGAGCAAGGCCCAGCAGCAGGCAGCCGGCGCTGCCCTTTCGGCCAAGCGCGGCGAGACCAAGGTTGGCGATCTGCAGGGTGCGTCCAAGGATATGTATGACAGCATGTCCGAAGACGAACTCGAAGAAATGGCTTCGACCGACCGGTCCGACCTGCCCGAAACCGCCGGTGACGACTGATGTCGGATCGTTCGCGCGATGAGACCTGGGACGAATTCCAGGATTGCGTGAACATGCAGCCCAAGGAACTCGAGGAATGGCTCGAGACCGAGGAATCGAAATCCGTTGGTGACAGCGACGGAAGCGAAAGTACCGGGCACCGTTCAGGCCGCAGGATTGTCGACATCAAGCACACGAAGAAATCCGAACTGACCGATAACCAGTGGGACCATATGGATAAGGTCATCGGCTATGTGCATCGCCACACGGCCCAGCGTCCCGATGGCGACATCGAAGACAGCGATTGGCGTTACAGCCTGATGAACTGGGGCCATGACCCCATGAAGAGTAGCTGACGCGCAGCGCACTCCGCCAAGAGGCAGGATTACGGCAATATTCGTATCTGCAATCTGCCGGACATCAATTGTCTCCGTCCATTACTCCGCGTCACGCGACCCACCGGCTTCGTATTCGAATGGCGGGATTGAAGTGGAGTTTGCAGCAAACTGCTCTGCCCCGCGCAAAGCGCGCATCATGTTTCGCATGGAAATCTTCTCGAGATCTTCCTGAGAATATCCACGCTCCGCAAGCTCGACGAACAGCGCGGGGTAACCTGTTACATCTTCCATGCCGATCGGTCCCGTCGGCATCCCGTCATAATCGCCGCCTATGCCGATATGGTCGATGCCCGCGACATCGCGGATGTGGTCGATATGGTCGGCCATGTCGGAGATGGTCGAGTTGGGCGCGCGATTAGTCGCATCCCATTTTGCCAGCTGGGCTTCGACCGTATCGGGCAGACCGGGATACAGTGCTTCGAGGCGGGCCTGTTCAGCAGCACGGTTCGCAGCATGCTGGCGAAGGTCTTCGGTAATGAACCACGGCAGGGCTACCACCATGACGATACCGCCATTGTCGGGCAGGCGGCGCAAGACGCTATCCGGCACATTGCGAAGATGTCCGGCGACCGTCCGTGCGCCCGAATGGCTGAATATCACCGGGGCCTGAGCCACATCGAGCGCATCGTGCATCGCCGCCTCGCTCACGTGGCTGAGGTCCACCATCATCCCGATGCGGTTCATTTCGCGCACCACATCCATGCCGAATGCATTCAAACCATCGTGTTTGGGCGCATCGGTGGCGCTATCGGCCCAGTCGAGCGTACGCCCGTGGGTCAGCGTCATGTAACGCGCGCCCAGATCATACATCTGGCGCAGCACGGCGAGGCTGTTGCCAATCGAATGTCCGCCTTCCATGCCCATCAGCGATGCAATCCGGCCTGCAGCGAGCGCTTCCTGGACATCGTCGGCCGTCAGGGCGAGTTGCAGATCTTCGGGATAGCGCGCGATGAGGCGTTTCGTCACATCGATCTGTTCGATTGTCTGCTGCACGGCCTCCGGTTCGGGCAGGCTGGCACTGACATAGACCGACCACCACTGCGCCCCGACCTTGCCCTGGCGCAGCCGGTTGATGTCGGTGTGCATGGCCCGTCCATCGCCTTCGGCGGTGTCCAGCGTGTCACGGAAATCGAAATCGTTGATTTCATTGCCCACGCGCATGCGCAGGGCATACGGAACGTCATTATGGCCATCCCATACCGGCGCTGCATCGAGCGCAGCTGCGGCCGTAGTTTCCGCATTGCTTTGGGCTTGCGCCGGACCGGCTATGGCAAGCGTGGCTGCAGCAGTGGCAAGCAGGAAATGGCGCATGGTAAGGAACCCCTTGTTGTCTCGGAGGCTGTCCTAGCAAGAAGGAAGCGTAAGGAAAGGCTTGAATATGACCATGACCGCCCGCTGGAACGGCGAAACACTCGCCCGCAGCGACAACACCGTCGTTGTCGAAGGCAATCACTATTTCCCCGCGGCCGACGTTGCCCGCGGCGTGCTGGTGCCTAGCGAAAAGACCACATTCTGCCCTTGGAAAGGCACGGCAAACTACTACTCCATCAATGCAGGCGGCGCGATGAATACCGATGCGGCCTGGTACTATCCCGAACCCAAGGAGAAGGCTTCCCACATCGAAGGGCACATCGCGTTCTGGAATGGCGTCGAAGTGGTCGAAGAGTGATCCGTACCGCCCTCCGCTGGCTTCTTGCAGCCTTCTATGCCTTTGCCGGATATGTTCATATTGCCGATCCGGCACCGTTCCTCACGATTATGCCTACTTGGGTACCGATGCCCGGACAGGTGGTGTTCTGGACCGGGATCGCCGAACTTCTGGGCGCGCTGGCTTTGGTTCAGGGGTGGAACCCGACCCTGCGCCGCGCTGGCGGCATCGGTCTGGCGCTGTATGCGGTTTGCGTTTTCCCAGCGAACATCCATCATTTCGCGCTCGACATGGCGAGGCCCGATGGCGGCCTTGGCCTCGGGTATCACGTGCCGAGGATGTTTGCCCAGCCGCTGATCGTATGGCTGGCGCTGTGGACCGCCGGCGTGACCGACTGGCCCTTTGCCAAACGCAAACGGGCGGGTAGGCCTTAGCCCCCCGCCCGCGCGTTTCGTCTGCTATCGCAGATCAGCTCATGTGCTTCGAGACGGCACCCGTCATCTTGAACATGGAGATCTGTTCCTTACCGATCACCGCGCCGAGCTTGTCGTCGGGGTTGATCATGCGCTTGTCCTTGGAATCCTGCAGGTCGTTCGCCTTGATGTGATCCCAGACCTTGGAGGTGACCTGTGCGCGGGTCATCGGACCCTTGCCCACGACGTTCTCCAGTTCCGGCGTGAGATTCACCGGCTTCTGCAGTGCGTTGTTCTTGCCAGCCATGACTAATCCTTTCCTTGGCTATGCTTCATTATACGTCGTCGAGATCCTCGACATCCAGTTCTTCGACCTCGTGGCCTTCGAACCGGGCTGTGAGGACCGCGGCGGCGGTCACGTGTCCGTCCAGATTGCGGACGAGTTCCTCATGCGTCGCGCCCGGCATCAGTGTGAGCGGGAGATCGACTGCAAAAAGCTGGAAAACGTAGCGATGTTCTTCACCAAGCGGCGGATCGGGCAGCAGCCACTCGGAATTGCCGTGCGCGTTCTTGCCGGTGCGCGGGGGCGTTTCCCCCTCCATCAGCTTGCCCTTTTGCGGGGGCAGGCCCCAGACCGTCCAGTGGACATGACCGCGGTCCGCGTCTTCTGCGACCAGAACCAGTTCCTGTGCGCCCGGAGGCGGGGCGGTCCATTCCAGCGGCGGGGCGACGGAATCTTCCTCGATCGCAGTAAAGGACGGGTCGAGTTCGCCCCCATCGCGAAAGGCCGCACTGGTCAGCGTGAATCCCCCGCGTCCCAGCACCTTTTCATCGGCCACCTTTTCCAGTGTCAGGCTGTGCCCGATGGAACCTCCGCCAACTGCATTTTGAACCCAGGGCGCAACGCCGCTCGACATGAAAACTCCTCTTAATCCGCCCACCGGGCGCTCTTCGCCCGCCTTTAAGGCATAGCTTGCTGTCACACACCATCCCACCGAGCGGAATTTGCACCGTTTTCAGGGGAAATCGCGACCGATGGAGAGGTTTCTGCGGCCTTGCCGGTCCCGGACAAAGCCGCCATGCTGCATGAAAAGGGCAGGACATCGAATTTGTCGCCCTCTTTCGGGAGTATGCGCATGGCGCTGGGTCGCACCATTTTCACCGCATCGATCGCAGTCAGCCTCGCGGCATGTGGTGGCGGGGGTTCAGGCGAAGGCGGTGATGGAAGCGGTGGCGGAGTGGGTGCCGGCAATGGCGGCGGCACAGCGGGCGATTGTTCGCTGGGTAGCCGGCAGGATTGGGTGCGTGGCCAGATCGACGAATGGTATCTGTTTCCAAACCTTGTCGACCAATCGGCCAATCCAGCAAGTTTCGCTAGCGTACAGGGCTACATCAACGCCCTGGTCGCACCTGCACGCGAACAAGGCCGCGACCGGGGCCGACGTGCTGGGGGTCCCGGCCGATGTCACCCGGCCCGAGGACGTGGAGGAGCTGTTCCGCC
>CATMNW010000179.1 GCA_950071875.1 uncultured Erythrobacteraceae bacterium
CGATCAGCTGCATCTGCAATATCTGCCGGCGATCTGCCCCAAGGACACGCAGGACCACTGTGTCGTATGTCCGCGCGGCGCGGGCGGCCGCGATAGCGCCGAGCAGAACGGCAAGCCCCGCTAGCACCGCGACGCTGGCCGCCGCAAGGGTTGCCAAGCCGACTTGTTGCAGGATCGTGCGCGCCTGTTCCAGCACGCCGCCCACCTCGATCACCGAAGTTGAGGGGAGGGCGGCCACCAGCGATTGCAGCAGCGGGCCCGTGGGCGTGCCGGGGCTCAATTCCACCGTGGCGGCAAGGTTGTGCGGTGCATCTCGGATAGCGTTGGGGCTGAGCACGAAAACATAGTTGAATCCCATGCTTTCCCAATCGACCCGCCGGGTGTTGGCAATCCGGGCGGTGCGTTCGATGCCGAGGATGCCGAAGGTCAGCTGGTCGCCGATTTCCAATCCGGCGGCTTCCGCAAAATCCTCGTCGACGGAGACCAGCGGCTCACCTTCATAGAACGGACCCCACCACTTGCCGTCCGTCAGTTCATTGCCTTCGGGCAAAGTGTCGGCATAGGTCAGCCCGCGCTCGCCGCGCAGCGCCCAGGCGCCGTCGGGTATCTCGGTCAGGTCGGCGGTGCGCGTCATCGCGCCTTCCTGGCCGAACGCCAATACAGAGCCACGCAAGGCAGGAACAGTGCGCCATTGCGCGTCGGGGTCCGCCTGCTGCACCAGACCCTCGAATTCGGTTACTTGATCGCGGGGGATATCCAGCACGAAGTAATCCGGAGCCTGATCGGGCACCCTGCTCTGGATATTTCCGTCGATCGCGCTTTGGACCGCAGCAAGGAGCACGAAAGAAGCGAGGCCGAAGCCAAGGGCAGTCACCAATGCTCCGGTCGAGGAACCGGGCCGATGCAGATTGGCTAGCGCATTGCGGGCCACGGGGTTCGAAGGTCGGGGCAGGGCGCCTGCAAGCTTCCGGATGCCGAGGCCGAGCAGGGCGAGCAGCGCGAGGATGGCCGCCGCGCCGAGGAGGAAACTGCCCGAAAGCATCCAGTTCTCTGCCGTGACGAGTGCCAGCGCAACGACCGCTGCCAGCCCGCCGCCGACAAGCCATAACGCTTTGGGATCGCGGGACAGCGGGGACACGCGCGAACGCATCAGGGCCATCGCCGGGAAATGGCGTGCCCGCAAAAGCGGAGGTGCAGCGAATACCAGCGCGACCAGCATGCCATAAGCCAGAGCAAGCAGGATTGCGCCCGGATCGATGATGACGCTGCTGGAAACGGGCAAGAGGCCCTGAAGCGCCAACGCAAGAACCGGAACGATGGCCACGCCGACCGCGATGCCGGCAATGCTGCCTACAAGCGACGCGGCAACGATCTGCAAGGCATAGATCCGCGATATGTCCGTGCTCGATGCGCCAAGGATCTTCAGCGTCGCAATGCCTTGCCGGCGCGCGTCGAGGTATGAGGTCACACCGCCGCCAATCCCGATCCCGGCAATGACAAGTGCTGCAAGGCCGACCAGGGTCAGGAATTCGCTCATCCGGTTCACGAAGCGGTCCGTGCCGGGTGCCGCACGGTCTGCAGTGTCGATGTCGAAACCGGCTTCCGGAAACTGGTCCTCAAGCGCTTCCTCGACAGCCTCGAGGTCCCGCTCCTGCGTAAAGCGGACGCGGGTCTTCGATTGATACATCGATCCCGGTGCGGTCAGCCCGGCGCGGACCGGCAGGTCCTCCGCCACGATGATGGTCGGGCCAAGCTGGAATCCTTCGCCCAGACGGTCGGGCTCGTTCTCGATAATACCGCCTGCGCGAAGCGTTGCGGTACCGATGGCGAACGTATCGCCCGGTGCGACGCCCAGCCGGTCTGCGGCGCCCTGCGAAAGCCATGCTTCATCCGCTGACGGAGCATTGACGGATCGCCCGTCTTCCAGCGTAAGTTCGCCATAGAGCGGATAGGCTTGGTCAACCGCTTTCAATTCGATCGGCGCGGCCTGATCGTCATATCGCGCCATGGCCTGCAGACGCGTCCCTGCGGAAACATCGCCCAGCTCATTCAGCGCCGCGCGTTCTTCTTCGTTGAGGGAGCGCTGCCATAATTCGATCTGCAAATCTCCGCCGAGATAATTGCGACCATTGGCCTCGATTTCGGAATTGATCGCAGCTGTCAGCGATCCGATCGCCGCCAGCGCGCCCGTACCCAGGAACAGGCAGACAAGCAGCAGCCTCAGCCCGCGAAACCGCGCATTCAGATCGCGTCGGGCGATGCGCCAGGCGGTTGCCCAGCTCATTTGGAAACATCGCTCGCAATACGGCCGTCGCCCAGTTGCAGCACGCGTTCGCAATGCTGGGCAAGCTCGGGATCGTGCGTGATGACAAGCAGCGTAGCGCCGGTTTCTGCACGGCGCGAAAACAGGAGCTCCACGATCTCGTGACCCGTGGCGGCATCGAGGTTGCCGGTCGGTTCGTCGGCAAAGACCAGGGCGGGCCGTGGTGCAAGAGCGCGGGCAATGGCTACACGCTGCTGTTCGCCGCCCGATAACTGCTGCGGGTAGTGATCGAGGCGGTGGCCGAGGCCAACCGCTTCCAGTTCGGCTTTCGCACGCTCCTGCGCATCGCTGTCTCCGCCCAGTTCCATGGGCGTGGCAACGTTTTCCAGCGCAGTCATGGTCGGCAGCAGGTGGAAAGCCTGCAACACGATGCCGATCCGGCCGCGGCGGGCATGGGCCAGCGCATCTTCGTCCATCGCTGCAAAATCCTCACCGGCAACCTGCAATGTCCCGCCGGTGGCGCGTTCCAGCCCGGAAAGCACCGCCATCAGCGAGCTTTTGCCGGAGCCCGAAGGGCCGAGCAGCGCCACGGTCGAACCGCGTTCGATATCGAGGTCGATACCACGAAGGATTTCGACCGGCGCTTCACTGGTGCCAAGGGTAAGGGTGAGGTTGCGGGCGGAAATCGCAGCTTGAGAGTTTGTCACGAGGCTGCGATGGCACGCGCTCCCAGGTTGCACAAGGAAACTCGCCGATGCATTTGCGGCATTTGTCGATAACGGTAATCGCCCTGACGATGATGGGCTGCTCGAATGCGGACGAGGGCACGCCGGCTCCGGAAGAAACCGCCCAGCAATCCGCGCCGGATACCGATATAGCCGTCGATGGACCGGAACGGCGCATTCTGGCTTTCGGTGACAGCCTGTTCGCCGGATACGACCTGGAAGAACAGCAGGGTTATCCCGAACAGCTTGAAGATGCCTTGCGCGAACGCGGCACCAATGCGCGTGTCATCGATGCGGGCGTATCGGGCGATACCAGTGCTGCGGGCCGCCAGCGGCTGGCATTCACCCTCGATGCGCAGGAAATGAAGCCCGATCTCGTGATCCTCGAACTGGGCGGCAATGATATGCTGCGCGGTATCCAGCCTTCACAGACACGCGCCAATTTCGAGGCGATGCTGCAGGAATTGCGCGACCGCGAAATTCCGGTTCTTCTCATGGGTATGCGATCGCCGCCCAATTACGGGCCGGATTACCAGCAGCAGTTCGATGCTCTCTACAGGGACCTTGCGCAGGAATATGGCGCGGCGCTTGTCCCGTTCTGGCTGGAAAGCATCTACGAGGACCAGAGCCTGTTCCTCGATGATCGTATCCACCCGACGGCAGAAGGGGTTTCCGCACTGGTCGGCGATACGGTCGATGACGTGGAAAAGGCGTTGCCGCCCGCAGGCTAGAGCCGTTCGACAACGCCGTCGCTGACCCGCCAGACCGCCGCTTCCCCGGCAATGGAACTGAAGGGATTCGCCTCGGTACCCGTCATCCACACCTGTGCGCCGCTTATGCGGAGTTGATCGAACAGGGCGGCGCGCCGGACGGGATCGAGATGGGCAGCGACTTCGTCTAGCAGCAACACGCTGGTACGCCCCTGCGCGGCCAGTCCGGCATGCGCCAGGGTCATCGCGACCAGCATGGCCTTCTGTTCGCCCGTCGAACTCTGTGCCGCGGGCACGCGCTTGGCCGCATGGATAACCTCCAGCTCGTCACGGTGTGGCCCGTCGAGCGTGCGCTGGGCCGCGCGGTCGCGTTTGCGATTGTCGTATAACGCCTGGCTCAGCCCGTCGGCATGGTCGGGCGCGCCGGGTTGGTATGTAAGGGCAGGGCGGGCAAAGGGTTCGGCCGGCATTTCGGCCAGCCTTACGGCCAGTGTCTCTACCAGCCGAGCGCGCCCTTCCATGAGGGCTCGTCCGTGCTGGACCATCTGGGCTTCGATGGCATCCAGCCAGCCGCTTTCCGGTTCGCGCATGTCCGAAAGCAGCCGGTTGCGTTCGCGCAAGGCCGCTTCATACCGCGCGGCGTGGCTGGCATGGGCGGGATCGAGTGCCAGTGCCAGCCTGTCCATATAGCGCCGCCGGTCGCCTGCGGGACCGGTAAACAGCCCATCCATTGCCGGGGTCAGCCATGTTACTGCAAGCCATTCGCCCAATTGGGTTGCGGGTGCATCCACCCCGCTGATGCGAACCCGGCGACGGCCCGGACTGGAGCTTTCCGAATAAGTGCCCAGCCGGATCGGTTCGCCATCCCGTAACAGGTCGGCGCCGACCCTGAAGCCATCGACAGCGTTGTTCTGGACGATATCGGCAAGGGCGGCGCGCCTCAGCCCGCGACCCGGAGCCAGCAGAGACAGGGCTTCGAGAACATTCGTTTTCCCGGCCCCGTTTTCGCCAACCAGCAGGTTGAAACGGGCCGTAGCCGATAGCTCGGTATCGGCATGGTTGCGGAAACTGGAAAGGGCAATGCGATCGAGCGCCATGAGCCATTGCGCGATAGCGCGGGTCGATTGACGCCGCCACTCCAAACACGCCTCCGAATTGTTGGTGAATTTTCCCAACCTTTCGGATTGATGAACGCGGCGCGGGATCGGTGTTCAGCGAGGAATGGCGGAAATCTCCCGTTTTTCCAGTTTGGCACGCTGGTTGCAAAGTATTGGACATCCCGGATGGTCCGGGAAAAAACGAAACAAGGTTCAAGGAGAATACCAAATGTCCGCTTTTGAATATGCAGGAAACCGTGCCGTTGCCGCAGTCTTCGCCATCGCAGTTTCGGTCGCCAGCCTCGCCATCGCCGTCGTCCCCGCAAGCCCTGCCGGCTTCATCGCCTGATCGGCCCGCACACTTCGCAAATACAGATTGAAAGGAAAGGAAACATGTTCAACTCGGAAAACAGCAGCAAGCTTTTCGCAGCTGCCTTCTCGCTGGCCATTTCGGCGGCCTTCTTCGCCACGGCCATCATCCCCGCTTCGCCCAACGGACTAATCGCATGAACGATTTGAAGTTTCGCGAAGACGACCACGCCGTCCGCCCCGCCAAGAGCTTCGCGCTCGATCGCCGCAACGGCAAGCTGATGGGGGTCTGCTCCGGCATCGCCCGCTACTTCGGCATCGACGCCACCTGGGTCCGCCTGGGCTTCGTCGCAGGAACGCTGCTCGGTTTCGGCAGCTTCATCCTGATCTACCTCGCGATTGCATTGATCGCAGACTGACCACGGCCCTACGCCAACCGTCCCGGTTTTCGTGCCGGCCGTGGCTCAAATCAGTGAAAACCGGGAGGGGCCGTTCGGCCCCTCTTGTGATTCCGGCGCCCCTTCCAATTACATCGCGGAAATACCGCCATCCAGCTTCAATTCCGCGCCGGTCATGAAGCGGCTTT
>CATMNW010000180.1 GCA_950071875.1 uncultured Erythrobacteraceae bacterium
GCGGCGGCGATCGTAGCGTCGTCACGCGCAGTCACTTCGCCAATGACGATCAGCGCAGGGCTGACCACACGCTCGGCTTCGATAAGATCGGGAAGTCCTGCCAGTATCCCTCGCAAGACGCGCATTTCAGGACGCGCGGCATTTTCGATGACCGCCAGCGGCATGTCGGGCGCAAGTCCGTCCTCCATCAGCTTGTCGGCGATTTGCGGCGCGGTTTTGACACCCATGTAAATGACGAGAGTACGCCCCTTGCCGGCAAGGCCTGCCCAGTCCTGGTCCTTCAGTCCCTTGCATTGACCGGCCACGAAACTGACGATGCTGGAAGCATAGCGGTGGGTCAGCGCGATCTGCGCGGCGGCGGCAGCGCCGTTGGCGGCGCTGATGCCGGGCACGACTTCCACCGGAACCCCTGCGGCACGGGCAACTTCCGCCTCTTCACCGCCGCGGCCGAAAATAAAGGGATCGCCGCCCTTCAACCGCACGACATCTTCGCCGGAACGCGCGATGCGCACCAGCAACTCGCTTATTTCTTCCTGCGGGAGAGTGTGGTGCGACCGGCGCTTGGCAACCGAGATCAACTCGGCATCGCTGCGCGCGATCGCAAGAATTGCGGGATCGACAAGGCCATCGTGGATGATCGTGCGGGCCCGCTCGATCAGCCTTGCGGCGCGGATCGTCAGAAGGTCGGGATCACCCGGACCAGCGCCGACGAGATAAATGGTTCCGGTTTGTGCCATGTTCGCAAGATGCGGACCATGGCCTGTCCGCGCCAATCAGAATGCGTGTTCGGCAAGGAAGGGGAAATTTTGAAACCCGTGCTGTGCGCGCGGCAACCTATTCTTTCGAGGCCAGGCTGTCGTTCTTCCCCTGGCCCATGATCTCGATCAGCCGGTCGAACTGCCCGCTCGAACGGATATGGAGGTCACGTTGCGGGAACGGGATCTCGATATTATTTTCCTTGAACAGCCACCACAGTTTCTTGAGCACCGCGCTGCGCACATTGCCGACACCGTCTTCAGGATCCTGGATCCAGCAATGGATTGTGAAATTAACGGAATTGTCGCCGTACTCGTTCATCCACACCGTCGGCGGCGGGGCTGCAAGAACCCGTTCGCAGCTTGCCGCAGCTTCCAGCATCAGCTTTTCCGCCAAGTCCATGTCCGACGAATAACTCACGCCGACAGGCACCTGCATGCGCACGTTCTTGGACGAATAAGACCAGTTCTCGACCTGATTGATCATCAGGTTTTCGTTCGGGATCAGATATTCGCGCTGATCACGGGTAGTGACCGAAACCGCACGAATTCCGATCTTGCGGATCTGGCCGAAGCTCTCGTTTCCTACCGTATCGGCCACTGCGATCACATCACCCGGCTTGATAGACCGGTCCATCAAAAGGATGATCCCCGCGATCAGGTTGCCGAAAGTCTTTTGCAGACCGAAACCGATGGCGAGGCCGAAAGCACCGGAAAACACCGCAAGGGCAGTAAGATCGATTCCCAAGAGGTCGATCCCGAGGAAAAATGCGGCCGCCCAGACCACGATTGTGAGGATTTTCTCGGCCAGCAGCTGCTGGGTATCATCGAAACGGGTGAAGCGGCGAACGGCTCTGCGTGCCAGTTTTCCGACGAACCACGCGAATGCAATGACCCCTGCAAGGATCAGCGCAACGATGAGGACATCGAACAGCGAGATCCGCATGTCGCCCAGCGACAGGGCCAGGCCGTCCAGCGTGCCGAGAATGGAACCGATGGTTTCGTTCTGGCCACCGACGGCTTCCTTGATGCCTTCGGCCGCGGCAACCGCGCTTTCTTCCTGAACCGGCTCGGCAAGGCTCCACGCCTGTTCGACCGGGGTAGCTTCGGTGGCTGAACTTTCGGTCGTGGGTGGAGTTGCGGCCTGCACGTCTATCCTTCGTTCATTGCCGCAAAGCCCGCGGCGAGGTCGGCAATCAGATCGCCCTTGTCTTCAAGTCCGATCGATAGCCGGATGGCATAGCGATCCTCAAGCCCCCATCCTTCTTTCGGCCAAGCCATTTCGCTGCGCACCGGTTCGACATCGAAGGGTAGCGCAAGGCTTTCGAACCCTCCCCAGCTGTAGCCGATGCCGAACAGATCCAGCGCGTCGATCAGCCGGCAGCGCGCGGCGTCGTCGCGGCCGGCCAGCACGAAACTGAACAATCCGCAGCCACCGGTGAAATCGCGTTTCCAGATCGCATGGTCCGGCGTTCCGGGCAGCATGGGCGAAAGGACATGGGCGACATCGTCCCGCGCAATTAGCCATTCGGCCAGAGCCAGTGCCGTGGCGCTCTGCCTTTCCAGTCTCACGCCCATGGTCCGCAAGCCGCGCAGCACCAGTGCAGCATCGTCGGGCGAGACGACCTGTCCCAGTTGTTGCGCGCCAAGCCGCAGCCGGCGATACCAGCGGTCTCCTGCGCTTGCTGCGCCCATCATGACGTCGGAATGCCCGCCAACGTGCTTCGTCAGCGCGGTTATCGTTATGTCGCACCCGCGCTCGAGTGCAGGAAAGCCGAGTGCAGTCGCCCAGGTGTTGTCGAGCAGGCTTACCGCGCCTTTTTCCCGCGCGATCCGGGCAAGCGCGGGAATATCGCACACTTCCATCGTCAGACTGCCCGGCACTTCCAGCATCACTGCCCGGGTCCGGTCGCAGAATGCAGCCTCGAACGCTTCATGGTCGAGCGGATCGAAAAAGCGATGCTCCACTCCGAAGTTCTGCAGCAGCCCCATTGCGGTGCTGCGTGTCGGGTCATAGGCGTTGTCTGCCACCAGCAGCACGTCGCCTTTGCGCAGTACGGCGAGCAAAGCTCCGGCGATCGCAGCAAGGCCGCTAGGATACAGTACCGTGCCCGCAGCACCCGGCTCCAGCGCGGTCAGTGCCTCGCTCAGTGCCCACTGTGTCGGCGCGCCGCGACGACCGTAGAAGAATTGCCCATCGGCGTTCTCGCTCTTGCGGGCGCGCAGGTCGGCGCAGCTATCGTAAAGATGCGTGCTGGCGCGCCAGACCGGCGGATTTACCACCGAGTTCGCGAAATCGCCCGAACGGCCGCCGGTGACCAACCGGGTCGCAGCACGGTGCTTGCTGTCATCAGCTGCCGACATCGTCAGTGTCCCGCGCCCTTCTCTTTTGGCGTATCGGGATCGGCACCCCATTCCATCCAGCTGCCATTATATACGGCGACTTCGCGCGCACCTGCCCGATGCAGTCCAAATGCGAGAACGCACGCCGTCATCCCGCTGTTGCAAGAAGTCACGACCGGCTTCGTAAGATCGATGCCCGCTGCGCTAAATACCGCGCCTATCGCTTCCGCCGAATGATAGGTGCCGTCGCTTGCAAACAGTTTCGGGAACGGAACGTTGCGAGCGCCCGGGACATGCCCCTCGGACCCGCTGCCCTCTTCACCGGCAAAACGCGCCGCATCGCGCGCATCCACCACCTGTTCGGCAGCGGAGCCGCAGTTTGCGAGCATTTCGGCCTTCGCGCGAACAGTTCCGGATTGCGGTGAATGAGGAAACTGGGTTTGGGAACACGATGCGGCCCCGGTGTCCAGCGCCCGGCCCTCTGTCGTCCACTTGGCCAACCCTCCATCGAGGATGGCGACATTCCGGAACCCGTACAGCCTGAAGATGTACCACGCCCTCGCCGATGTCCTGATCTGGCTGTCATCGTATAGGACCACGCGGCTATCGGGAGCGACGCCCATCTGGCCCATCCTTACGGCGAATTGATGCGGTGTCGGAAATGCCTTTGGGACATCCGATGCCGCATCGACAAAACTGACAAGATCGAGAAAACGGGCACCGGGAATGTGCCCTTCGGCAAATTCGGCCGCACTGTTTCGCGGGCTGTCAGGCAGGTGCATCGAGGCATCGAGCACAACGAGATCGCTGGCGCCGAGCTGGTCGGCAAGCCATTGGGTCGAAACGAGACTGTCCATTACCGACGGGTAGCGCCGGGATCATGCCAAGTCGAGTTATGCCAATTCGCGTTGCGCAATCGGTTCGTAGGAACGCGGGCCCTCGTCAAGGCGGAACGGCTGTACGCGCCCGCCACCGGGCGCCCCCTGCCCGATGACCATTGTCTTGACCAGCGCACCCTCGCACGGCCCGTCGACGCGCACGCGCATCAGCGGCACAAGGAGGGGAAACCGTCCCTGTCGGATGATATGCGCACCTGCCAGCGGCAGCTGGACCTGCCCTTGCAGGCTTACGCTCTGGCGTGGCGCAATTCTCGGCAGTTCATGACGCGTCTCGAGTGTTGTCGAACCGGAGGCCACCTGTTCTTCCATCGGCGCTCCGGCATGCGCGGAAACCAGGTCCGCACCTACGCTTACGTCGGTAAGGGGGGAGTCGGTGCGGTTCACCAGTGTGATCCGGTATTTCAGCGTAGCATAAGCGGCACTGCGGATGAGCTTGTCATAGTCGACGCTCAAGTGCACCGCATCGCTCATGGTAGCCGGCAGGCTGGCACTTGCATGAGAAACCGTTGGTCGCTCGATTTCCGGGACCTGCGTATCGCGTCGGCGCCGCCAGAAAAAGCCCCCCACTGCGAGCAAGGCAAGCAAAGCTGCCGCAACGCCAACGGGAAGCCAGGGGAATGCCTCTTCATCCCCGCCCGGCGCAGCATTTACCGCTGGCAGATCGGGGACGGGGTCGACCGCTGCAGGGGTGGAAACGGGCGGTGTTGCACTGGCAGGTGCCGGATCGCCGGTTGCCTCCGGCTGCGATGCAGGCCCATCGACAGGCTGCGAGGGGCGCGGAGAAGGCGTTGCTGTGTTCGGCCTGTTGGTCGGTGGTGCATCCGGCACCAGCCCTTCCGTCCGGGTGACAGGCTCACTTGGCACGATGCTTGGGCGGGGTGACGGGATCGGCGTCACGACCGGAGAAGGAATCGGCGTAGGCGTGTTGACCGAACGCGGGCGTATCTCGACGCCATTCCGCGTATCGGCCGGCCCTTGCGGTTGAGGTGTCGCAGTTGCCGTTGGCGCAGGTTCGAGCGTAAAATCGCTAACCGACTGGGCATGGGCAGCCATCGGCACGGCGGCAAACAAGGCAAGGATCGATATAGGTGAACGCACGGTCATCACTGGCTCGAGTAGCGGGCAAATCGCGCTTATGCGCCTGGCGGCGCTGAATAGGTAATGAAGCCTGCCCTTCCAAGCCCTGCCTTGCACAGACCGCGCATTCACGGCAGAGGCGCGGCATGAGCGACACACCCTCACCACGATTTCTCGGCGCAAACACCGCGCTGCCTGCTTCGCCCGATGAGGCCGAACTCGACTACGTGCCCAATCCGCGTACCGGATCGCTGTATCTGGTCCGGTTTGCCGCGCCCGAGTTCACCTCGCTCTGCCCCGTTACCAGCCAACCCGATTTTGCGCACCTCGTGATCGATTACGCGCCAGGGGAAACGATCGTTGAATCGAAGAGCCTCAAGCTGTTCCTGGGCAGTTTTCGTAATCACTGCGGCTTTCACGAGGACGTGACAGTCGGCATCGGACAACGTCTCTTCGATGAAATGAAGCCGCAATGGCTGCGCATTGGCGGGTACTGGTATCCGCGCGGCGGCATCCCGATCGATGTCTTCTGGCAGAGCGGTGCGCCACCGGAGGCACTATGGGTACCCGATCAGGGCGTCGCGTCCTATCGCG
>CATMNW010000181.1 GCA_950071875.1 uncultured Erythrobacteraceae bacterium
GTGGGATGGGGGCATACGGCCCCCCCCTGACGTTTTAGGCGTCAGAGGATTTCACCAAGGAAACGACCCATGGTGGTCCCGCCACTTTCCTTCCTCCCATACGACGGCATCTTTCGTTCCGTACCCGCCGGCGCGGATGGACCGGATGCCGCACGCTACCTAGAAGGCTGCGCGTGACCAAAGACCAACTCCGCAAACAACTACGTGCTGCGCGGCGCGAACACGTCGCTTCCCTGCCGGCGAGCATGCGCACACTGGTTTTCTTGCGCCCGCCAGCGCCGCTGCTCGACCTAATTCCCGAAAACGCGACGATCGGGCTGTATCGTGCAAATCGCAATGAAGCACCGACGGCATCCTATGCGAAGTTCTTTTTCGAGCAGGGATACACCCTCGCCCTGCCCCGCTTCACCGACGAAGACGCGTCGATGGAGTTTGCCCGCTTCTCCGATCCGTTCGAGGAAAGCGATCTCGAAGCAGGTCCCTACGGCATCTTGCAACCCAAGGCGGACGCCGAGACGTGTCGGCCCAATTTCCTCTTCGTTCCGTTGGTAGGGTTTACCGATAAAGGTGAACGCCTCGGTCAAGGTGGCGGCCATTACGACCGATGGCTGGCCGACAATTCCGGCACCCTAACCACCGGCCTTGCCTGGGACTGTCAGAAGGTGGATCCGATGCCCACCGATCCGCATGATGTGCCGATGGCGGCCATCGTGACCCCAACACGCATTTACGGACCCTTCGCATGAGGAAAGAACCCACCTGGCGCATTCCGGTCGGATTGCTTGGCTTGCTATTGGCCCTGGCCATTTATGGCTTGGTCATCGCGCGGTATGCACCGGGCATCATCGGCGGATGGCCCACACTTGTGCAGACCCTGATCTACGTCGTCCTTGGGATCGTCTGGCTCGTACCGCTACGCCGGTTCCTGATCTGGATGGAAACCGGTCGCTGGGGCTGAGACGGCAGCAATGTACCGGAGAACAGCAAAAGGCCCGAACCTTCACAAGGAGGGTTCGGGCCTTTGAATAATCCCCAAGTGGCGCGAGTGACGGGACTCGAACCCGCGACCTTCGGCGTGACAGGCCGACACTCTAACCAACTGAGCTACACCCGCGCAGCCACTTGGGAGCCGCGCATTTAGGGGTGGGTCCGATTCCTGTCAACGACGATATGACCCTTTTTTTGCTCTTTTTTCGCGCGCGATTTTCCATCCGCATTTTTACCCCAATTTAACCAAATCGGCCGACGCTTGATGCCAGCCATTGAACGTGGGGCAGACACGGGGGCAATCAATGCTGACGAAGCTTTTTCTCGCATTTTCAATATGCTTGCTGGGCGCCGGCGGGTTCGCCACGCAGTCCGCGCTGGATCTACAGCGCACAGCGTTCACGCCGCCTGCGAACAATGTCGCAGGCGCCGCGCTCGCGCTGGCAGTGCGTTGAAGCTCAGTCTACCAGGATCAGGGCAGGCTTTTCGAGCAGCTTCTTGAGCTGCTGCACGAAGCTTGCAGCATCCCAACCATCGACCACGCGGTGATCGCAGCTGATGGAGATGTTCATCAGCTTGCGCTTTTCGATGCGCTCTACCCCGTCGCTTCCCGTGACATACATCGGACGTTCGATAATGCGGTTCGGGCCGATGATAGCCACTTCGGGACGATTGATGACCGGAGTCGTCGCAACGCCGCCAAGCGGGCCGAGCGAGGTAACGGTCAGGGTGCCGCCCTGCATCTCTTCCGACTTCGCGGTTCCACTGCGCGCAGCATCGGCGAGACGGGAAATCTCGTTCGCGAGCTGCCACAGGTTCTTGGCCTGCGCATTGCGGATGACCGGGACCATGAGCCCTGCATCCGTCTGGGCAGCCATTCCGAGATTTACCGAACCATGGCGAGTTACGATCCCCGCCTCGTCGTCATAACGTGCGTTGATCATCGGGAAATCGGGCAGCGTCTTGCAGATCGCAGTGATCAGCAGCGGGAGGATGGTCAGTTTCGGCTTGTCTCCACGGGCATCGTTGAGCTGCGCGCGAAGCACTTCGAGATCGGTAACGTCGCATTCTTCCACATAAGAGAAGTGCGGAATATTACGCTTGGACGCGGCCATGTTCTCGGCGATGCGGCGACGCATACCGATAACCTTCTTTTCCTCGTCCTCGCGCGTCTTGGCAGCTGCGCCATATCCGGAATTGTAGGACAGGAACTGGTCCAGATCACCATGACGGATTCGACCATCCTCGGCAGGTTTGACGTGCGACAGGTCGACGCCCAGATCCTTCGCCCGTTTCCGCACGGCAGGGGTCGCAAGGACCTTTGCACTCGGAGCAGGTGCCGGTGCCGGTGCCGGTGCCGGTGTCGGTGACGGGGCCGGCGGCGGCGCAGGATCAGCCGCCATGGCATCATCTGCATCGCCAGCGTCCGAAGTCTCGACCTCGATCCGGTCTTCGACTTCCTCCGCCTTGGGCGCGGGGGCCGGTGCCGGGGCTTCGGCTTCTTCCTTCACGTCGTCCGGAACTTCGCCTTCGACCTCGATGACGACCAGCATCGATCCGATCGACACCATGTCACCTTCACCGCCCGCGATTTCGAGAATCTTTCCGTCAACCGGGCTTTCCATCGGCACGGTGGCCTTGTCGGTCATCATGTCGACGAATTCTTCGTCTTCCTTGACCGTGTCGCCGACTTTCTTGTGCCACTGCACGATCTCCGCCTCGGCAATGCCTTCGCCGATATCGGGCATGTTGAATGTGAACTTTGCCATGTCGGTTACTCGCTAAGAATTTTGTCGAGGGCCTCGCCAATGCGGATCGGGCCGGGGAAATAAGCCCACTCGAGGCTGTGGGGATAAGGCGTATCGAAGCCCGTCACGCGTTCGACCGGGGCTTCGAGATGATAGAAACAGCGTTCGGTCACCAGCGCCGAAAGTTCGGCGCCGAAGCCTGCGGTGCGGGTCGCCTCATGAACGATCAGGCAGCGTCCGGTTTTCTTTACCGATTCCTCGATCGTCTCGATGTCGACGGGAACGATGGTGCGAAGATCCACCACATCGGCTTCGATACCCTTCTCGCGGCAGACGGCTTCGACCACGTGGACCATCGTGCCATAGGCGAGGATGGTGAGTTCATCACCCCTCGTCGCGTAACGCGCCTTGCCGAGCGGAATGGTATAATGCCCTTCGGGGACCACGCTGGCATCGAACCGCTTCCACGGCTCGACCGGCTTGTCGTAATAACCCGAGAATGGTCCGTTGTAGATCCGCTTCGGCTCGAAGAAGATGACTGGGTCATTGTCCTCGATCGCGCTGATCAGCAGGCCCTTGGCGTCATATGGCGTCGCAGGAATGACCGTCTTCAGGCCGGAGACATGGGCGAAAATCGCCTCGGGGCTCTGGCTGTGGGTCTGGCCGCCGAAGATACCGCCTCCGAAGGGGCTGCGCACGGTGATAGGCGCGGTGTATTCAGCCGCCGAACGATAGCGCAAGCGTGCCGCTTCCGAGATAAGCTGGTCGAGGCCGGGGTAAATGTAGTCGGCGAACTGGATTTCCGGCACCGGGCGCAGACCGTAAGCCCCCATGCCCACAGCTGCCGCGATGATACCGCATTCCGAAATGGGCGTGTCGAACACCCGCGACTTGCCGTACTTTTCCTGAAGGCCCGCGGTGCAGCGGAAAACGCCACCGAAATAGCCGACGTCTTCGCCCATGATGACGATATTGTCATCGCGTTTCATCGATACGTCGAGCGCATCGTTGATCGCCTCGATCATGTTGAGGCGGCGGTCGGTGCTCTCTTCCGTTTTGGTAGCGGTTGTGGTTGCGGTGTCGCTCATGCGCCCTTCCCCCCGTTGGGAAGTCCCTCGGGAAACTTGGTCTCGCGTTCGTGGATGGCCTGTGCAGCCTGTTCCTGCAGATGCCATGGCAGGTCTTCGAAGACATCCTCGAACATGGTGTGGAAGGGATGATGCAGACCGTGACCCAGGATACCGTTTGCTTCGGCTTCCTTGGTCGTCTTCTTTACGAATTCAGCCGCTTCGAGATCCATCTTAGCCTGCCGGTCTTCGTCCCACTCACCGATCTCGATAAGGTGGTTCTTCAGGCGCATGACCGGGTCGCCGAGCGGCCACTCGTCGCGCTCCTGGGCGCTGCGATAGCCGCTCGGATCATCCGATGTCGAATGGCCTTCCGCGCGGTAGCTGAAGAATTCGATCAGCGTGGGGCCAGCATTGGCACGCGCGCGGTTGGCAGCCCACTGCTCGGCAGCGAAGCAGGCAAGAGGATCGTTCCCGTCAACGCGCAACGATGCGATGCCGTAACCGATACCGCGTGCGGCAAAGGTGGACCGTTCTGCGCCGGCGAAGCCGCTGAAGCTCGAAATCGCCCACTGGTTGTTCACCACGTTAAGGATGACCGGAGCATTGTATACAGTTGCAAACAGGCACGCCGAATGGAAGTCGCCTTCCGCAGTGCTGCCTTCGCCGACCCACGTTGCAGCGATGCGGCTGTCGCCCTTGATGGCAGATGCCATCGCCCAGCCCACCGCCTGCGGTGTCTGCGTTGCAAGGTTTCCGCTGATCGTAAAGAAGCTGTGTTCCTTCGACGAATACATGATCGGCAGTTGGCGGCCCTTCAGCTTGTCGCCCCGGTTCGAGTAGATCTGGTTGATCATCTCGATCATGGGATAGCCGCGCTGGATCAGAATGCCTTGCTGGCGGTAGCTCGGGAACACCATGTCGTCGGCCGCAAGCGCCATCGAAGCCGAAACGCTCGTCGCCTCCTCGCCCGTACACTTCATGTAAAAGCTGGTCTTGCCCTGCCGCTGACCGCGGAACATGCGCTCGTCGAAGGCACGGGTCATGGCCATATGGCCGAGCATGGTGCGGAGCGTATCGGGATCGAGCTTGGGATCCCACGGACCATGGGCCTTGTTGTCATCGCCCAGAACGCGGATCAGCCCATGCGCGAAGTCGAGCATGTCCCTCGGATCGCTCGTTTCATCGGGCCGTGGCTGCTGGCCCGCTTCGGGCACTTCGATATGCGAAAAATCGACCGTGTCGCCAGGCCGGAATTTGGGTTCGGGAACATGCAGCGAAAGCTTGGGGCGGTTTTCCCCGGCTTCTGCGTTCCCTTCGGGCCTGTCGGCCATAGAATCGTCTCCCAGACGTAATCTTACGCTTGCGCGTTATTTTATTTCACAGTCGGGAAACGGTCAAGTGCACCCTTGAATACGATTTCACTCACACTGCGACGGGAGCCGTGATCGGCCCGTGCGGCGCATAGTCGTGGACCGCGAAATCCTCAATCGCATAGTCGAAGATCGACTTGGGCCGCCGCACTATCTCAAGCCGTGGCTGGCCTTGCGGTTCCCGCGAAAGCTGTTCGCGAATGAGGTGTTCGTGATTGAGGTAAAGGTGGGTGTCCCCGCCCATCCAGACGAATTCGCCCGGCTCCATATCGACTTGCTGCGCGATCATGCATTGGAGAAGCGCGGCCGACCACAGGTTGAAGGGCAAACCCAGAGCGACATCGCAGCTGCGCTGGTAGAGCAGGCCGTTAAGGCGCGCCTTGCCGTCATTTCCGGTACTGACGTGGAACTGATAGGTCTTGTGACAGGGCGGCAGCGCCATGTCCGGCACCTCGGCAACGTTCCAGCCTTCGATGATATGGCGG
>CATMNW010000182.1 GCA_950071875.1 uncultured Erythrobacteraceae bacterium
TGGAAGGCGCCGGAGGAATATCGCGATATCGAGATGCCCGCCAATACGGCGCACGGCCTGCTGATAGCAGGCGCCTCCTTCGGCCTCGGTTTTGCGATGGTGTGGCACATCTGGTGGCTGGCGGTACTGAGCTCCCTGGCGATCCCCGCCATCGTAGCTTTCCGCGCAATGCGGGTGATCGAGCCCAAGATCGTCAAGGCAGCACAGGTCGGGGAAGCGGACCGGCGGTTCCGCCAGCAAGTGGCCAGCTTCGCACCCGCCACTCGCGCCGATGAGGAAACCGAACGCAATCGCGGGGTCCCCGACCTTTCGGAGTTTGCCGGATGAGCGAAACCAATCTCTATCCCGGGCTGAATCTGGGCGATGGGCACAGGGAAGCGCACGATCAGGCCGAAACCACGGTGTTCGGTTTCTGGGTATTCCTGATGAGCGACCTCATCATCTTCGGTATCCTGTTCGCCTCCTATGCATCCTACCTCGATCCCATCGGGATGGCCGGGGGACCCGGCCCGCAGGACCTGTTCGATTTCAAGAGTGTCGCGATCCAGACGGCCTTCCTCCTCGTAGGCGGGGCCGCCTACGGGGGCGTCTCGCTCGCTGTGAAATACGACCACGGCCGCGGTAAAGTGGCAGCATGGTTATTGCTGTGCGCTGCGCTCGGCGCTGGCTTCCTGTTTTTCGAGGCAAAGGATTTCATCACGCAGGCCAGCAAGGGCGGTACGCCGCAGGTCAGCGGCTGGCTCAGTTCCTACTGGACGCTGGTGGGCCTGCACGGCGTCCATGTTCTGTCGGGCATCTTGTGGATATTCGCAATGACCGCGCAGATTGTGACACGCGGGCTCGACGATGTAGTAAAGGTGCGCCTGTCGATGCTGGGTGTGTTCTGGCACTTCCTCGATCTCATCTGGGTCGGAATCTTTCCCCTCGTATTCCTGGTGCCGCTCTCATGACCAAGCCCAACACCGGAGAGCTCGACCCCCAGGATAGCGCGGGTAGCGAAATCAGGAGCTATGCCGTCGGCTTAACGGCCAGCTTGCTGCTGACGGTGGGGGCGTTTGCTGCCGCAATGTCGGATCTGCCTCTGCGATGGAAGATCGCCTGTATATGTGCTGCGGCTATCTTGCAGATCGTCGTACACATGCGAAATTTCCTCCACCTCAGCTTCTCCGGCGGGCAATCGAGAGAAGACCTGCTGCTGGTGCTGTTTTCGGCCACCCTGCTGGTCATCATGGCTGGCGGAACCTGGTACATCATGTCGGACCTCAGCGGCCGAATGCACGACACGGATGCGGCGATGCATGAAGTGCAGCCGCGTTGACCGCATCAGGCACTTGAAGCACGCAGTGGCTCATCGCCCAGCACCACCGGCGCAGTCACATTTCCTCTTTCAGTCCGGACCGGATCAAGAACCAGTTCGGGAAATAGGCTGAGGCAAACCCGGCCAGCATGGCCATCTGCATGGCGGCCCAGAAGACCGGACTTCCCGCATCGACTTTGTCACCGACAAATGCGGGAAACAGGATGAAGTGGGCAAGGCCCATCGAGCCGTACATCCCGACCTGCCAGCTTGTGAGCGACAGCACATCGGCTTTTGCAGCCGCCATTACGCCCTCGCCAACCGACAGGTCGCGCATCGGGGCGATTGCAAAATACTGAAACACGATGCCCGTCAGCAAGGCGAAGACATAGTCCATCGTCCAGACCGCGAAGATTTCCGTAGAGAATATTGTGCCTAGCCCGAAATAAGCCAGCACGCCCGGGACGTAGTGCGCAAGGTTTTCGCAAATCAGGTCGGCAAGTGCACATCCGGCGCCGCAATGCAGCGTGCCTTTGGCGACTTTTGCGGCAAAGGGCGCATCGTCTGCGTGCGGCCCGGCATAGCGTCGATAAAACCAGATCAGTAAAGGGCCGGAAAAAAGCGCACATAAAGGCCAGACATAGCGCATCACGGCCATCTGCGGCGGATGACGTACCATTTGCCAGACCATGTAGATCGCGCAAGTCACACCCAGCAGCAAGAGGCTGCTGGCAATCGCCTCCGCCCATGGGGGGATCACGCGCTCATCCTCACACTGATCGAGACGTATCCCTCTTTACGTCACGCCGCCTCAATCCGTACCGGGATCGACTTCGAGGCCGGCGTCTTCGAAATCTGGTCATGATGCGTGATCGGAACCAGCACGTTGCATTCGGGGTAATAGCCCGCGATCGTACCGCGTGGCAGCTTGTAGGCGACGAGCTTCAGCCCGCCCAAATGCCTCTCGATGTCATCGCCGTCGTAATCGGTGACAAGGCGGACGCTATCCCCGTCGGAAAGACCGGCTTCGGCGATATCATCGGGGTTCATCAAGACGACATCACGCGTGCCTTCGATGCCACGGAAACGGTCGGAATAGCCGTAAATTGTCGTATTGAATTGGTCGTTCGAGCGCATCGTGAGCAGCCGGTAACGGCCCGGCTTGTCCTTGAAACCGAGAGAATCGAGTTGTGGCGGCGTAGTGATGACCGCCTTGCCGCTGTCGGTCTTCCAGATCCGCTCGGCGGCTGGATTCCCGCGCCAGAAGCCGCCCGGCTGGAACATACGCTTGTTGAAATCGTGGAAGTCGTCGGGATAGGTCGCTTCGATCAGGTCGCGCACCAGCGAATAATCGGCCGTCCACTCGTCCCATTTTAGCTTGGGGTTTGGATCCAATGTGGCCATGGCAATGCCGGCAACGATTTCCAGCTCGCTTTTCAGATGTGGTGAGGCGGGCGGACGATGCCCGATCGATCCGTTGATCATTGAAAAACTGTCTTCGCTCGTGACGGCTTGGTTTCCGGTCGCCTGCTCGTCCATCTCGGATCGGCCGAGGCAGGGCAGGATATAGGCGGACTTTCCGGGATAGAGATGGCTGCGGTTGAGCTTGGTCGATACCATCACGGTGATATCCTGACTGGCCCAGCCTTTCTCCATCCGCTTCTGATCGGGAACGGCGCGAACGAGATTGCCACCGAGCGAAACGAACCCCCGCACACGGCCTTCTATCAGGCCCTGCACGGCATCGACGATATGCATCCCGTCCTTGCTCGGCGGATTGAAATCGAACAGTTCCTTCAGCCTGTCGAGCGGGACCAGATGCGCCTTTTCGGCAATGCCGACGGTGCGCTGGCCTTGCACATTGGAATGGCCCCGCACCGGGCAACACCCCGTACCGGGCCGCCCGATATTGCCCTTCAGCAAAAGCAGGTTGACCATCATTGCGATGTTGAGCGCGCCGTGCGTGTGCTGGGTGAACCCCATGCCATAGACGCCGATCGTCTTGTCGGCATCGATGTAGACCTGTGCCGCTTCACGCAGGGCACTCTCGGTGAGGCCGCTGGCCTGCTCGATATCCGCCCACTTGGCATCGCGGCAGCAGGCGATGAATTCGTCGAAGCCGGTCGTGTGCTGCTTGATGAAGTCATGGTCGATGACTTCATGGGTTTCCGCGGCCTGTGCCGCATCGTCGGCCTCGACCACGACTTTGCAAAGGCCAAGGATCGCCGCCACGTCTCCACCGGACTTGAGCTGGTGGTACTGGTCGGAGATGATGGTTTCCTTGCCCGTCATCATGGCCAGAGGGTTCTGCGGGTCGACGAAGGAAACGAGCCCCTGCTCGATCACCGGGTTGAACGTGACGATCTTGCCGCCGCGATCCTTCAGATCCTTCAGATTGTGCAGGAAGCGCGGGCTGTTGGTGCCTGGGTTCTGGCCGAAATAGAAATAGCAGTCGGTTTCGGCCAGATCGTCGAAGGTAACGGTGCCGACCGGAGACCCGATCACCTTGGTGAGCCCGACCGAAGTCGTCTCGTGGCACATGTTCGAACTTTGCGGCAAATTGTTGTTGCCATACGCGCGCGCCAACAGGGCGTAGAGATAGGAAGCCTCCAGCCCCGCATGGCCGGAAGCGTAAAACACCACGTCGTCACGCGGCAGGTCGCGTAGTGTCGCGCCGATCTGGGCGAAGGCTTCGTCCCAGTGGACCGGGACATACCGGTCCGACGCGGCATCGTATTTCATCGGGTGGGTCAGGCGGCCGGATTTCTCCAGCTCGTGATCCGACCATTCGCGCAATTCGGTCACTGTGTGGCCGTCGGCAGAAAAGAAGTCGGGCGTGCAGCGATCCTTGGTCAGCTCCCACAAGGTCGCCTTCGCGCCGTTCTCGCAGAACTCGAACGCCGAATAATTGGCCGGCTTGGGCCAGGCGCACGATACGCACATCACGCCCTTGGGCTTGTTCAACCGCCTCAATCCGTCAAGCGCGCCGGGTGACGCCCAGGTCTCGCCATAGATGCTCGCGATACCTTTCATCGAACCCCAGCCGCCGGCAGGACCGGGCGAATGAGGAAGATCATCGGTGGATTTTGCGGTATCGTCGGCCATCTGGTTCTCCTTCCCCGCGCTTCGCCTGCACTAGGGTCGGACGGGCGAGGCTTCCGGGTTCATGATAAACGCGGTGAGAGGGAAATTTCTCCCGGACATCCATCACTTGCAAACAATGGCGTTGCCAAGGCAAGTTGGCAACCGGCCGCTGATGTGTGAGCGCTCTGGAAGCTTGCTGCACCCACTCTTAAGGAACACCGTTCGTGATATATCAGCAGCGCCGCATTCTCGGAGCCGCTCTGGCGGGAGGACACAGCCAACGGTTCGGTTCGGACAAGCGAGCTGCGATCTGGCAAGGACGGAGTCTGCTCGATCACACGATTTCTGCCCTCACCGCCGTTACTGCAGAAGTGGCGGTATGCGGTGGTGCAAATCAGATAATTTCAGAGAATATCGACGTGTTGGCGGACTGGCCCGAGCCCGGTCTGGGACCGCTTGGCGGGCTTTGCGCTGCGCTAATTCATGCGCGTGACAACGGCTTTGACGCAGTGTTGAGCGCACCAGTCGATGCGCATCCCATTCCTGGCGACTTGCTTGATCTTCTTTCTGGCCAAAGCCCCGCAGTGCTGCGCGATCACTGGCTGTTCGGCCTTTGGCCGAGCGATCTTGCGGGGGCGCTGGACGTTCATCTGCGTTCCGGCAAACGCTCGGTCATTTCATGGACCAAGGCCTGCGGTGCACGCTACGTCGACTATCGCGGCCAGCCTCCGGTAAACATCAACACGCCGCCAATGTTGGCCGCGCTGGAAAAGGGAACCGCACTTGGGCTTGCAGCCGAGGTTCACGCGCTGCGCGAGCTCGATTTCGAGACGCAGAGCGTGGAGGATGCGGCGCGCATCGTACCGGTGGAAACCCCGATAGCGATAGAATTCAACGGCATCGGCTTTGCCGTAATGATGGCAACCCCGACCGATCTGGAAGATTTTGTGGCAGGTTTCGCGATGGCCGAAGGATTGGCGCGTCGCGGCGAGATTGACGCGATCGACTTGCACGAAACGGGCGGAGGCTGGGTCGCTCGCGCCAACCTTCCGGCGTCCAGCCTCCCACGCATCATGGAAAGGGCGCGGACGCGGGTGTCCGAAAGCAGCTGTGGCATATGCGGGATCGATTCCGTCGCTGCCGCCCTTGCTCCGATCGAGCCGGTCCAGGCAATGCCGGTGGTAGACCCCGCAGCGATCCACAAGGCGCTATCATCCATGCGGTCCCATCAGCGGTTGGGTGAAGCGACGGGTGCCGCGCATGGCGCGG
>CATMNW010000183.1 GCA_950071875.1 uncultured Erythrobacteraceae bacterium
AAGATACCGGTTTTGACAAGAAGTTTAAGGATGTGGCTTTTAGTTTAAAAGAAGGTGAAGAAAGTTTCTTAGCACAGGCCAAGAAAATTAAACGATATGGCGCTGCAACAGTAGTCATGGCGTTTGATGAAAAAGGGCAAGCCGACACCCAAGCCCGTAAAATTGAAATTTGCCAACGCAGTTACAGGCTGCTTACAGAAGACATTGGCTTTCCACCTGAGGACATTATCTTCGACCCCAATATCTTTGCCGTCGCTACGGGGATCGATGAACACGACCGCTACGGCCTCGATTTTCTGGAAGCGGTTCGCGAGATCAAATCCGCGTGCCCCCATGCCAAGACCAGCGGCGGTCTTTCCAATCTGTCGTTCAGTTTTCGCGGCAACGAGACAGTTCGCCGTGCGATGCATTCTGTTTTTCTCTACCACGCAATTCCGGCGGGTCTCGATATGGCTATTGTCAATGCCGGACAGCTGGACGTCTATGACACCATCGATCCTGTCTTGCGCGAGGCGTGCGAAGACGTAATCCTGATGCGCCGCAACGATGCGACGGAACGGTTGATCGAACTTGCCGAAAGCTATCGCGGCAAGAGCGCGGCAGATGAGAAAGCCGAAGAGGAATGGCGCGGCTGGCCGGTCGTTCGCCGTCTCGAACATGCATTGGTAAAGGGTATCGACGCGCATGTCGTGGCCGATACAGAAGAAGCGCGGCAGCATTTCCAAAGGCCGATCGAGGTCATCGAAGGCCCGCTGATGGATGGCATGAACGTGGTCGGCGACCTGTTCGGCAGCGGCAAGATGTTCCTGCCACAAGTCGTCAAATCCGCTCGTGTCATGAAGAAGGCCGTCGCTCACCTCATCCCTTTCATCGAGGAAGAAAAAGAGGAGGGCGCCCGCGCCAAGGGCAAGATCGTGATGGCCACGGTCAAGGGCGACGTTCACGACATCGGCAAGAACATCGTTGGCGTGGTCTTGCAATGCAATGGGTACGAGGTGATCGACCTGGGCGTTATGGTGCCCTGGTCGCAGATCCTTGCGGCTGCGAACGAGAACGATGCCGACATGATCGGCCTTTCGGGCCTTATCACGCCCTCGCTGGACGAGATGGTTACCGTCGCAGAGGAGATGAAAACGGCCGGCATGACAATGCCGCTGCTGATCGGTGGGGCGACTACCAGCAAGGTGCATACCGCCCTGAGGATCGATCCCGCTTACGACGGACCGGTGATCCATGTACTGGATGCCAGCCGTGCGGTAGGTGTCGCCAGCCGGCTCCTGTCCGACACGCAGCGGAACGAATTCGTCGATACGACCGCGAACGAGTATGTGAAGGTTCGCGAAGCGCGCGAAGGCAAATGTCAAAGCGTGCTCCTGACACTGGACGAAGCGCGGGCCAATTTCTTCGACGCATACCTGTCCGACAAGGCTGCTCCCCCGCTAAAGCCCGGCTTGCATGTGTTCGACGATTGGTCGCTGGCGGACCTGCGCGACTATATCGACTGGACGCCATTCTTCCGGGCTTGGGAGCTGCACGGTACATACCCCCGCATCCTTGATGACGAGGTGGTTGGCGCAACCGCCCGGCAGCTGAAAGCCGACGCAGATGCCATGCTCGATCGTATCATCGGCGGAAACTGGCTGACCGCTCGTGGTGTCGCCGGCCTTTGGCCATGCGCGCGCGATGGGGACGATGTGACGATTCACGATGCCGAAGGCGAAACCCGGACGGTACTTCCCTTCCTCCGTCAACAAGTAAAGAAATCGCGGGACCGGGCGAACATGTGTCTGGCGGACTTCATCGACCCGGCAGGCGACTGGATCGGGGGATTCGCTGTCGGGATCCATGGTATCGAAGACCATTCGAAAGCGTTCATCGCCGACAAGGACGACTATTCCGACATTCTTCTGAAAGCGCTTGCGGACCGGTTCGCCGAAGCGTTCGCCGAAAGGCTGCACCAGCATGTCCGCACGGACCTGTGGGGGTACGCACCGCAAGAACAGCTCGATAACGAAGCGCTGATAAGGGAGAAATACCGCGGTATTCGTCCGGCGCCCGGCTATCCCGCGTGTCCCGACCATAGCCTGAAGCCAATCCTGTTCGATTTGCTAGAGGCTCCTGCGAATGCCGGTCTGGCCCTGACCGAGAATTTCGCCATGTATCCGACCGCAGCTGTCAGCGGCTTCTACTTCGGTCATCCCGAAGCGGAATACTTCGGTGTAGCGCGCATCGGGCGGGATCAGCTGGAAGACTATGCGCAGCGCCGCGGGGTCGATATGGCGACAGCCGAACGATGGCTGCGCCCAAATCTCGACTGAACCGCGTACAGCCGACGCTGGGGCATAGTTCGCGGCTTGCCCTAATTGGCGGAGCGCTGCTGGTTCTGGCCTATACGGCTCTCTGGTGGCTCGTCCGATACGATCCGGGATTGCTCGATCGCCTGTGGTTCCTGCCCGGTATCGGGGTGGTCGGCGCGATTATCGCGAACGCCAGCGGCACCGGCGGTGGGGTGGTGTTCGTGCCCGTTTTCAACGCGATGCGCGAACTCGGCACGATGGGGCTCGACCCTATCGAGGTCGTTGCCGTGTCGATGGGCATCCAAGCCTTCGGCATGAGCCTTGGCGGTTTGCGCTGGACCGACAGACTCTACCACCAGCACCCACCCAGAGGGCTCGAAGCGCGCACGTTACCACGTGACTACTGGATGGTATCGGGCGCGGTCCTCGCGGTTTCCCTGCCCGCAATGCTGGCAACGCAACGATTGTTGGCCTTCGACGCTCAGACGGTGCTTCTGGGTTACAAGACCTTCTCGGTCTTTCTCGGCCTCGCTCTCATTGTCGCAACATGGACGATAAATAGAGAAGCGTCCGAGCGGACCGAGATTTCGCGCATCGACCTCGCTGCCCTTATGCTGATAGCGGTCCCTGGAGGTGCGATCACCGCTCTGTTCTCGGTCGGGATCGGCGAACTCGTCGCCTTCTACCTCTTCTTGCGCCACTACCCGATGGTGCTGTGCGTAGGCACTGCCTGTGTTATTTCGGCGGTCAGCTGCATCGCAGGCCTGATCTGGCATATCGACGCCGGGACGGTCCAGTGGGAGGTCGTGATGCTCGCAGCGCCGGGCGCGATGATCGGCGCTTTCCTCGCCCGGCCCATCGCCCTGTGGCTCGGGGCGCGCCGCCTGAAGACAGCGGGCGGGGCTTGGATCGTGCTGTCGGCCTGCTATCTTGTCTGGCTCAACTGGAGCTGATTGACTTGCGAGCAGAGGGCAGGGCATCCCGCCATGATGCGCTTTGCCGTTCTCACTGTCGCCTTGTCGCTCGCCGGATGCACCACCATGGCCGATGCTGAACCCGTGAAACCCGCCGCAGTGGCCGTCGCTTTCGATGCGCAGTCGATTACGCCTCTTATCGTCGAGGGTGAGGCCGACCGCGCAACGGGGCGCATGGTCGAGGCAAACGATCCGGTCCGCGTGGCCAGCATCTCGAAGATGATCATGGCGCTGGCGACCTTGCGGCTGGTTCACGAGGGCAAGATCTCGCTCACCGCCGACGTTTCCGATTATCTGGGGTGGGAGGTGCGCCACCCCGCATTCCCGGACGTGCCGGTTACGCTTGCCGACATCCTGATGCATCGTTCCTCACTGCGCGACGATGCCGGATATGTCATTCCGCTGGGTGAGAGCCTCGAGCAGAAACTGGCCGAACCGGGGGCGTGGTATGCCGATGCCCCTCCCGGAAAGGCTCCGTTCGAATACGCCAATCTCGGTTCCCCGCTGGTCGCAACGGTCCTCGAAGCCGCCAGTGGAGAGCGCTACGACCGGCTGGTCCAGCGCACAGTTTTCAATCCGCTCGGTATCGAGGCCTGTTTCAACTGGATCGGATGCTCTCCGGAAACGATCCGAAAGGCAGTCGTGCTTTATCGCAGCACCGGCGAAGTCGCGCGCGACGATGCCGCCGGCCGCCCGCCGAACTGCGCCTTCCCGGTGGCCGAGGGAATGCCCTGCACGCTGCAAGGCTACATCCCCGGGACCAACGCCTCGATCTTCTCGCCGCAGGGCGGATTGCGGATCGGGATGATCGACCTAGCCCGCATCGGACAGGCGCTTATCCGCGAGGAGCCGGAAGTCTTCCCCCGCCGGATGATGTTCCCGGCAAGGTTGGGGATGAATTTCGGCCGGAATGCCGGGCAGGAGTTTTTCTGCATTTACGGCCTCGGCATGCAGGTCATACAGGCCGAATACACCCAGTGCGAAGATGCGCTGTTCCCCGATGGCGAGCCGCGCCTTGGCCATGCGGGCGAAGCCTATGGCCTGCGTTCCGGGCTGTGGATCGGTACCACGGGAGAAAAGCGCGGACTCGCCTATTTCGTCACCGCGGTGCCCGACCGCACTTCTCTTGACGAAGGCGGATTTGCACCCGAAGAAATCGCGTTCGTGCGCCGGGCTATGGAAAAACTCGCAGCTTCCGCCGAATAGGCTCCATCCCAAGATTGACCGCAACTGCACAATCGCGCAGGGAACTTCGTGTCGGCTGCAGGAGCGATTCTGCAGCAGGCGCGCACGGGAGAGCGTGCAGGGCGACGTCCCTGTACCGCCGAAGGAGCAACCGCCCCGGAAACTCTCAGGCCACCGGACCGTGCGGGCGATCGACACTCTGGAAAGCGCTGCCCCTGTGGGTGGCCACCGAAGGGGTAAGCGCGCTCATCTGCGCGTCAGTCTCTCAGGTTTCCCGACAGAGGGGGCATGGGTTGAAGTCGCGCTGCCGCAAGGCGGTGCGCCCATGCTTTCGAAGGACGGGACTTGAGCGAAACACACGATACCGACGAGCACATCGAGGAAACCGGCACGTTGCCGCTCGATGCCTGGCACCGCCAGAAGGGTGCGCGCATGGTGCCTTTTGCCGGGTACTATATGCCGATCCAATACGAAGGCATCGTTGCCGAACATAACTGGACCCGCAGCCAGGCAGGCCTGTTCGATGTCAGTCACATGGGTCAGTTGGTCGTCACGGGCGAGAAAGCGTCCGAGGAACTGGAAAAACTCCTTCCCGGTGCGATTGCCTCGCTGAAGCCGGGCAAGGTGCGATACTCGCTCCTTATCGACGAGGACGGCGGCATTCTCGATGACCTGATGGTCACGAATGCCACGCCGTGGATAGAAGCAGACGAGGAAGCCGGTACCGAAGGGTATTGGGGCGAACCTGCCTATTATCTGGTCGTGAACGGCGCGACCAAATGGGATGACATTGCCCATCTGCGCGAACATCTCGACGACGATGTGACGCTGACCCATCTCGAAGACCAGGCGCTCGTTGCGCTTCAGGGTCCCAATGCTGCGACCGCGCTCAACCGCGTCATGCGCAATGTCATCGACGACATGGTCTTCATGGAAAGCGTGTGTCACGATTTCGGCGAATGGCCGCTTCGTATCACGCGCTCGGGCTATACCGGCGAGGACGGCTTCGAGATCTCGCTTCCCGCCGAGCATGTCGAAACGTTCTGCAATCGCCTGTGCGCCGAAATCGAGGTGCGCCCGGTCGGCCTCGGCGCGCGCGACAGCCTTCGCCTGGAGGCAGGCCTGCCGCTATACGGGCACGACATCACCACCGAAACCGATCCGGTTTCC
>CATMNW010000184.1 GCA_950071875.1 uncultured Erythrobacteraceae bacterium
CCGCGACGATAACGAACGACATGACGAAAGCCATGATCGTGAAAAAGCGCGTGTCGCTGCGCTTGCGAACGCCTGTTTCGATTGCAGAAGTAGCCATGGTGCCTGATCTCCCCCCGGGACATGCCAAGCGACCGTGTTCTGTTATCAGTCAATTATGGCGCAACGCGCCCGAAGGTCAAATCAGGGCGTTTCCTCGTCCTGGAACCTGACGTGGACCGTGACATCGCCATGGCCCGCCACCTGCAGCGGAATGGCCAGGTTCTGGCGCACTGCTTCCTTGGCGGCCTGTCTCGCGAGGCCGAGCACTTCCGGGTTCTTTGCAAAGGCGATGGCCTTGCGTTCGGCCTGCTGCGAATTGTTGCGTGCCAGGTCCGTACTGGCATCGCGGGTAACCCAGGCGCCTTCGGTAAAGACCTTCTGCTGCGCTTCATCGAGGTTGGGGCGCGAAATGCGCAATTGCGGCAGGATTACATCCAGAGTTTCGGTCCGCTCGTTCCAGAGAAAATCCTCGCGGTCCATGCTCGACAGGTCGAGCCGGTATTCGACATTGGCCGGGACGATTGCCGCCTGTCGGCTGGTCAGGACGTCCACCCCCATGATCCCGCGACGATCCTCGCTTTCGGCGACGACTTCGAAACGTGAGGAAAACACGGTCAGCGAATTCTGCTTTTCGAACGCAAGCATTGCGCTTCCTACAGGATCGCCTTCCTCCTCGTAGAAGAACGCGCGCCATGCGAGCCAGGCCACCGCTGCCAGCAGGACGATCACGACCATCCAGGGGAACGCCTGCACGCGGGCAAGCGGGACATCACGCCGCATATCGGTGGAGAGCGAATTGCGCTCGGTGCTTCTTTGTTCGGTCTTCAGATTGTTCGCCATAGCGAGCCTGAACGTGCAACCAGCCCGCGCTGTTCCAGATCGATAAGGTGCGCTGTTACGGACATTTCCGCCGCCTTGTGCAGTTTTGGATCCAGTCCCTTGTACATTTTTGGAACGAAATCAGCGGATTGAAGCGGTCCGTCGGCAAGATGGCGAACGATCTGATTCTCGCGCTGGCGGCGATGGCCGATCATGCCGCGGACCAGTTGGCGGGGTTTTTCTACCGCTTCACCGTGGGCCGGATAATACACGGTGTCCTCGCGGCCATACAGCTTGTCTAGGCTTTTCATGTAGTCACCCATGTCGCCATCGGGCGGGATTACGACGCTGGTGGACCAGCCCATGATATGATCGCCCGTAAACAGTGCACCGCTTTCCTCCAGTGCGAAGCACAGGTGGTTGGAAACATGTCCCGGCGTGGCCACAGCGGTCAGTGTCCAGCCCGGACCTGTCATCGCTTCGCCGTCCTCCAGCACACGATCGGGATCGTATGTCCGGTCGAAACTGGCATCGGCACGGGGCCCGCTGTCGTCCAGAACCAGAGGAGCGCAACCGACAACCGGTGCGCCGGTGCGCGCCGCCAGCGTTCTTGCCGCAGGTGAATGATCGCGATGGGTGTGGGTGCACATGATCGCGCAAACGTGTTCCTCGCCGATGGCCGCATCGAGCGCGAGCAAATGCTCTTTCTCATCGGGGCCGGGGTCGATTACCGCACATCCGTCGCCCAGCCCGACGATGTAGCTCTGCGTACCGGTGTAGGTGTAGGGCGAAGGGTTGGGGGCGAGCACGCGGCGCACCAGGGGTTCGAGCTGCAAAGCCTCGCCTGTGGGCCACGGTTTCGGGGGAAGTCCAGCCATGCCCTTGCATATGGGGCTTTGCCTGCGCCATGTCACGCTTCGCCATTTGCAAGGGAGACAACATGGCCGACCGCATCCTCGTTCTCGACGCCGGAACAACCTCCACGCGGGCGATGATATTCGCTCCTGACGGCAGGATGGAGGCGGTCGCGCAGGAAGATCTAACACAGCATTATCCCCGACCCGGTTGGGTCGAACACGACGCGGGCGAAATCTGGACCAAGACCCTGTCGTGCGCGCGAGAAGTGCTGGGCGGGCAGCCCGATACAATCGCGGCTATCGGGATAACCAACCAGCGTGAAACCGTGGTTGCCTGGGACATCAATACCGGCGATCCGCTGGGGCGGGCAATTGTCTGGCAGGACCGAAGAACGGCAGAATTTTGCGCCGGAATGAAAGAATACGGCCACGAGGCCGATGTCCAGAGGCGAACGGGCCTGCTCCTCGATCCGTATTTCTCGGGCACGAAGATGCGCTGGATGCTCGATCATGACGAAGCGGTGCGCACAGCCGCCACGAACGGGAGCCTGGCATTCGGAACGGTCGAGAGCTGGCTCGTCTACAAGCTGTCGGGCGGAACCCATATTTCCGATGCAAGCAATGCCAGCCGCACACTGCTCTTGCCCCTGGACGGTGCGCAGTTCGACGAGGATCTGTGCGAACTGTTCGGAGTGCCGCTTGCCGCGCTTCCCAAGGTCGTCGACACGCATGGATCGCTGGCGGAATGCCAGGTCGACTGTTTGGGTGCGGCGATCCCGATATGCGGATTGGCAGGCGATCAGCAAGCGGCAACCATCGGGCAAGGCTGCCTTTCCTTCGGCGAAACCAAGGCGACATACGGGACCGGCGCATTCGTCTTGACCAACATGGGACAGGACATTCCGCGTTCGGACAACCGCTTGCTGGGCACTGTGCTCTGTCAGAAGAATGGAGAGCGGACCTACGCGGTCGAAGGCGCGTGCTTTGTTGCGGGAAGTCTCGTCCAGTATCTGCGTGACCAGCTAGGTCTGATCGGGAATGCCGCGGAAACAGAAGAACTGGCACGATCGATAGAGGATAGCGGGGAAGTTGTGATCGTACCCGCGCTTGCCGGCCTTGGCGCGCCGCACTGGAAGCCCGAAGCGCGCGGTGTCATCTCGGGTCTCAGCTTCGCCAGTGGAAGGGCGCAGATCGCACGCGCGGCGCTCGAGGCGATGGCCCATCAGACGCATGACCTTGCCAGCGCGTTTGCCGCGGATGGTGCGCCATGGTCCCGCCTGAAGATCGATGGCGGAATGAGCGCCAACGACTGGATGGCACAGGACCTTGCCGATATCCTAGACCTCGAAGTGGAACGGCCCGATTTCATCGAAACGACGGCGCTGGGGGCGGCCATGCTGGCAGCGGTGGGTTGCGGCATGCATCCCGACCTGGCCAGTGCGGCGAAAGCCATGAGGGGCGGAACCAGCGCTTTCAGGTCCGCGATGTCGTCAGATGTACGCGAAGTACGCCTGTCGCGCTATGCACGGGCCTTGTCCGCAGCCTGATCAGCCCGCGGCGAAAGCCTGCGCAAGGCGGCCATGCATTGAAGCGACCGGTGTTTTCGCGCCTCCATCCTTCCGCGGGTTGCCGTGCAACCGCACTATCCGCGCATGAAGACGCTCGCTTTCCTCGATCAAGGTCCGGGTTTCGGGTTCGAGCCGGGCCAGGTTGTCGGCGTCCGCCCCGCGTTCTTCGGGCAGCGCGTTGCAACGCGCTAGTTGTTGTGCGGAAATTTCGCCGGCGAGAAAGGCGCGCTGGTTCAGCAGCCAAGCCAGCACCTGCATAACCCGGGTGGTGGTACGCAGCCCTTCGATCGACAAAGCCACGCGCGTCAGGTCGTCGGTGTCCGCAATGCTTTCATTGTAACGCATGTCGAACGCTGCGCGCGCATCGTCGGCAAGGACGAGAGCCTCGGAATAAAGATCTTCGATAATCTCTTCGTTCAGGGTGTAGGCTGGCATAGACGCGGTCAGATAGGCGCGCTTCGCCCGTCTCGCCAGCAAATTAACAAAAGTTGTCCCGTTATGAAACGCAAGTCTTCCGCAAGGATTTGAAATCAGGCGATGATATCCGGCAGCAGCTGATCTTCGATTATGGCTATCCGGTCCTTCAACACCAGTTTGCGCTTCTTGAGCCGCGCCAGCTGCAACTGGTCCACGAAGCCGCGCTGTTCGCCCGCTTCGACGAGCGCGGAGATCGCAACATCGAAATCGCGATGCTCGCTGCGAAGCAAGGCCAGCCTCTTGCGCAGTTCCTGTTCGTTCACGTCCAGCTTCCCCGGATAGTCGCCATCTTCGACCGCTCTGCCGCATGCCTTCAACAAGGCCCTTTGTAAATTCTCAATCCTGTGATTTGATGCTCTTCCGAAGCGGCTCGTGCCGCATCACGAGTCGCTCCTGGGTTCGCACAACGTCCAAGGAGACACTCAGATGCAATCATCCCATGTCGACGCTCTCAAAGCCAAGCACGCCGGTCTGGAGGCCCGCCTGCACGAGGAACAGATCAGGCCCTCTCCCGACATTGCGATGATCCAGCAAATCAAGAAGCAGAAACTGCGCATCAAGGAAGAACTGGCTTCCTGCTGACATCCGCATTGTGGAGGCGGGGCTGCGGGTCCCGCTTCCGCCCCACCAACTATTTGCTATAGACTGCGGCCATGTCAGCTGCCGCTTCCGCTCGCCAGATTCTCACCCGCCTTCATGAAATCATGGCAGGGCGTACTCACGCCCAGCACAAGCTCGACCGCGTGGTCGAGATCATCGCCGAAAGTCTGACCAGCGAGGTCTGCTCGATATATCTCCTGCGCGAAGGTGCGCTGGAGCTTTACGCCACCCAGGGGCTCAATCCCGAAGCCGTGCACGTTACGCGCCTGGCGGTTGGCGAAGGTCTTACGGGCACAATCGCGCAGAACATCGAAACGCTCAACCTGGCCGAGGCGAAAGCGCATCCCGACTTCGCCTATCGCCCCGAAACGGGGGAGGACAAGTTCCATTCCTTCGCCGGCGTCCCGATCGTCTACCGCGAAAGGGCGGTGGGGGTCCTGTGTGTCCAGCACGTCGATCCGCGGCGTTACGAGGACGTGGAAATCGAAGCGCTGCAGACCACAGCCATGGTCCTGTCCGAGTTGATCGCTCACAAGGAACTGGTGGATGACGAAGAGCAGATCGATCTCGACATCATCCATAACGAGAACGACGTTCTCGAAGGGTTGGCTCTTGTCAAAGGTCTGGCTGCAGGGCGCGCGGTTTTCCACCAGCCGCGCATCGAGATCGACCAGGTCGTCGCCGAGGATATCGAAGCCGAACGCCAGCGGGTTTACCGCGCCTTCGACAAGATGCGCGACCAGATCGACGCGATGGGCAAGGAACCCGAATTCGGCAAGGGCGGCGAGCATGACGACATCCTCGAGACCTACAAGATGTTCGCCTATGACGAAGGGTGGGGCAGGCGTATCAACGAGGCGATCGACAGCGGCCTGACCGCCGAAGCCGCAATCGAGCGCGTGCAGCAGCGAACGCGCATGCGCATGCGTGAAATCGACGATCCCCTGCTGGCCGACCGCATGCACGACCTGGAGGATCTTTCGAACCGCCTGCTGCGCATCGTGTCGGGCCAACTCGGCACTGCGGCGACGCAAGGGCTCAGGCGCGATGCGATCCTTTTTGCCCGCAATCTCGGGCCTGCCGAACTGCTGGAATACGACCGGCGGCGGCTGAAGGGCGTGGTTCTCGAAGAAGGCTCGCTTACCGCTCACGTGGTGATCGTTGCCCGGGCCATGGGCATCCCCGTGCTTGGCCGGGTGGCAGGATTGCGTACGCGCGTTGCTGAAGGCGACGAGGTGAT
>CATMNW010000185.1 GCA_950071875.1 uncultured Erythrobacteraceae bacterium
CGAAAAGCATCCATATCAAAGTGATTGTTTATCACGATATTGGCCGTTCCAGCTGGGGTTCCTAGTCCGCCGCCCGGAAGTGTGGCCGCTAGTTGCCGGATCGACTTCTTGAATCCTACATCGGAGATCAGGCTTTTGAGATGGTCATAGTTCGCGTGCGCCTGAGTCGGATATGTCATGCTGAGCATCAATCCATAGGTCGATCCAATGTGCTGCCACCAATGTATCGTCTCATGAATGTAGGTCGAGAATGCCTGGACGCCTTCGAGATCGACATCTCCCGAATTGACTATCCCCGACGGAAGCGAAGCCAGCTTGCGATGCACAAGAGGCGAGAGCCGCAATACGAACTGGAATGTGTTGTACAGGCCATGCGCCTCGGTAGTCGCCCTGAATTCCCCGCTTGAACTCATCAGTGGGGCATGGTCATTCAACAGCGCGGGCGAGAAGCTAACCATTTCCGCATTCTGCCCTATTGCGCTCTGATCTGCCGAGAAAAACCTATGAAAAAACTAGGCCCGGTATCGAGCAAATCAATATTATCTAGATGTAATACTTGAACGGCAACGGCGCGCCTTCAAGGTTCGGAGCAGCGGTGAGGATTTCACCGATAGCGTCGGCAAACTTGAGCGTCACAGGCAGGCCGTCTGCAAAATTGCAGCCATTAAAATTGACCTTGGTTAGAGCCAAAATATCCCTCGTAACGGTCTCGATGTCGGCGTCGCCCCAATCAATATGTACGGCGATCGGGTTGGGTGTCTCGAAGCCGGGATACGTATCGAAGCGGGGCACGTAGCCTTTTGTCCAGAGATAGGCCATGCGCTGGTGCATTGCTAGACAAGTGCCCCGCATCACCGGCTTCCGCGCAAGGCGGAATAGCTTGAGCTCATCGGTTGGCCGAATGCGGATCCCGACAACATTCGAGCCCTCGGAACAACCGTCACGAAATCCTTTCCACTCGGATTCGCTGAACCGTGCCCGTCCGTGAACAAAAATTTCCTTGGGGGCCGTGCCATGTTTGCTCTCATATGCTTCGCAGACAAGCCGCATTAATTCGGCGGCCTTTTCCCGAGACAGGTGGAACTGCCTCTCTTTCTCCGAATACCATTCACCGACCGCGCCCCTGAACACGAGGCCTTCACCCGATTGCAAAAAGAGCTGGGCTCCGCAGCAGGCGTTGCGCCTGTCAGGATCGGCAGGGTCTTTCTTGAAGACTATGCCGACATAACAAACGCCGGGACGTATATCTCGCAGCCGCCACGGCGGGCCGAGCGATTTATAGTAAGAGGTCGTGCATAGATTCCAGGCGATTGTCGCGGGGTCCTGCACGCGGTGTTTGTGTTGTTCCTCGCGAGGAGCCAGAGCACCTCGTAAAGTCTGCTCGCGAATGATCTGGACCGGAGCCGTATTGAGGAGACGTGCCTTTAGCTGGTTGTGAAAGTTGAGATCATAAAGTTGCAACTCAGCTTCGGCGTTGTCTTCGGGAAACATCGAAGGAGCCTTAAGCAGCGCTTTGGCCTTCCTTTCTCGGAGAGTGGCCTGCCCTTTTATCCGTTCCGAAACCGGCGGAGCCATTGTCGGCCTGCCCCATTGGTACACCTCATCGGGTATAACGACGAACCAGAAATCCGGCGTGACCTCAGCCTCATTTTTCAGATAGGATTGAATGGCCTCAGCATAGATATCGACGGTCTTCTTTATCGCCTCGTGGCGATTTTGAAAGCGGATCGCATTGGATATCGCATTACCCGAAACTTCAATCCTTGCAGCAGGCCTATTCGGCCAGCGAAGTCCGAATGCCGCCTCAAGTCCGGGGAATGCGGCGTGGTGAGCCCTGTCTTCAACGTATGGCGGTATGTGGCCGGTCACGAGCTTCCCGAAATCGTCAAGTTTGGAAAGGCCGTCGCGCGTGCCGATCATGCCGATCTTAAGCGTCTCGGAATGCTCCCCACGCTCGACGGGGCCATATAGAAACAGGCCGTCCTTGGGATGCTCTTCCAACTGGGAGAATGCGAATTCGAGCTGGGGCTCGGAGATAAAGAACAACGTTGAGTCACTCATCCTCGCCCTCCTCGTCATCGAGAAGCGAGGAGAATACCGGGTCAGTAAGCCGCATGGCCTGTTCTGCCTCTTCGAACACTTCTGCCAACTCGTCCGATAGGTTCTCGTCGATAGGATCGGTTGAAATCCCGCATGACAGCGGGAACGAGACAGGTTGAGAGGATATTGCGACATCCCCGCCGGACGAGACAGGCAGCCTGATGGTCGCTTCGCCCTTCGCCACAAAATTTACGAAGCCGAGAAACAGGCCGCGCCATTTGTCATTGAACCACATCTTGGTCAGCGAGCGCCGCACCGAATTGAGACGGGTCTTGTTTGCCAAGGGGGTTCGGCCATCCTCAGTGATCACGATCCTTGGCTGCAATCTCATGACCTTCGGATCGCCCAGCATGGGCTGCGCCGTAAAGCCGAGATGCCAATAGTTGCGCGGCACCTGCTGGCCTTCGGGAAGCTCTTTTTGTCCCTTGATTCCAGTAGAAGCGCGCTTTCGCTCTTTGCCGTTGAAATCAGTGTAGCGAAGCTGCCCGTCTTCCGGAATGTTTCTCGGAAACCACCATGCTAGCTGGCCGTTCGCGAGAGCATAATTCCACAGGCCAAGCTCCGCCATTTTCAAATCCCACGCCTGACGAACCAGAGAGCTTATCTGGTTCCTCGCAACAAACGGGCTTACACCTAGAATGTCGCCTGTCCTGCCTCGCAGATAATCCTTGAGAGGCAGATTGCCGCGATCACGGATGGGGAAATCATTGCCTGCAGCCGCCTGCATTTCATCGAGCTGCGCAAAGGATGCGAGCAATCGGCCATGCGCAAATGCAGGAATCGTGCACTGGGAAGCGATCACGCGCGGCTCAAGCGTCCAGCGGACTCCTGGACTCTCGTAGAAATAGAGGGTCTCGGGGTACTCGGTGACGGGAAGCCAATTGGATTGCAGAATTTCAGGTGTGTCAGAGATTGCCCTCGTGTGGTGCTGGTGGACCGAGCGCCAGGCAGCCAGACTGTCGGAGGCGGCGCCGCTCTGTGGCACCTTGTCGCGATCGAAAATCTCAAGAACGCGGGCAAGGCCACTCGCCCAATTCTCACTACAATCGACGCCGTTGGTTCTGATGAGCTCGATCGAAAAATCTCCATAGCTCGTATCGTCCAGCCGGACGGGAACGATAAAATGGGGATCGCTGATTTGCTTCTTCACGATATCGGCAAGGGCCAGTTCCTTGGCAATTCCGTCCCTCAGGACATGCTCGGACCTGAAGGCGCTGTGAGAGATTACGATGAGGAATTTGGCGGTTTCGTTGCGAAGCGTGCGCTCTATCTCCTGCCAGAAGTCCTCCCCGCCGAGCAACTTGTTCGCGTCGCACCAGACATCGAAACCGGCCATTGAAAGCCGCGAGGAAAGCCAGATCGCGAAGGCATTGTCACCGGGGGTGGCATGGCTGATAAAAATTTTGTCTCTGGTTCCCAATCGGCACGCCCCCTCGGCAGACAGCTTGTCACTCATTTCGTTGCTAATGATCTAAGCATAGAGGATCATCCCGAAGGAGCTACAAGTTTCTGATTTGTTCTACAATTTTTATGGCCGAGATATAGGGAGAAGCTGATCTGCTCTTTTGGAATCGTCCGCTTTCGAAAAATCGACAAGGGCGCGGCATTAACCAAATAGAAGGCGCATTCCTGCTCGTCTGCTTTCCCAGCCGCCAGCGCATACCCTTCAAATCCCGATCCCCCGCCCTCGCCCAAGATCAAGGCCATGATGGAACGCGAGCTCACCACCAAGTGAGCGACCACTGGAGGTGCCGATGCCCAGCTCAGCCTTGCGATTGGCGAGGATCGATTCAAGCTGGGGGTCGCGCTCGAGGCTCTTTGCCATACTCGCCATCTCAGACCGAGCAGAACGGTAGCTGCTCATCTCGCCATGCCCGTAGCTCTGCTCGCTGTTCCTCTGAAGCTTCTTCCAACGATCCACGAACTGATCGGCACGCTCCTGCCCCGCTTCCCTGATCCTCCCCTCGGCCTTCAAAGCGAGGATCGCGCGGCGGACCTGACCGTTGGCGGCTTCATGTGCGAGCGGTTGGTCGGCGAGATAGGCCCGCTCGATGTCGCGTGAATAGTTTGCGCCAAAGGCGTTCAACTCGCGGCGTGCTGCCGCAAGCTCCTGCCCCATCGGCGCGTAGCGGCCCTGCTCGACAAGCTGATTGACGGTCGTGCCGTCCTCTTGCGCCAGAAGAATGGTGCTGACCGCCCGGGCGTGACGCCGAACAGCTGCCTGCGCCCTGACCTGGCGATCTGCTTCGGGCGCAGGCGCTTGCGGGACCCGCAGCCCGTCAAACATACCACGAACCTTTTCGGGGACCTTGCGGACGATCTCGGCAACCCGTTCGCGGAAGCGGATGCCGCGCCGTTCGGCAAACTGCCGTTCCATGGTTTCGCTCAGACCATAATCGCCAGCCATGTCCTTGGCGCGTTCGCGCGACAGAGTGCGGGCGAGCCTCCCGGCGTCTGCGAAGTCATCCTTGCCATAGTGAAGGTCGACGGAATCGCGATGGCGCGACAGCGCAACATAGCTGCTGTGCTGATCCATCCCCGGCGTGGCGAGAACGTGCGCTCGATCCACGGTAACGCCCTGCGACTTGTGGATGGTCGCGGCGTAACCGTGATCGACATGGGCATAGTCCTTGGTGTCGAAAGCGAAGCTTCGACCATCGTCGAGCTGCACCGCCATGCGCTGCGCGCTGACCGACTGCACCGTACCGAGGCTTCCGTTCTTGACGCCAAGCTCGCGGTCGTTGCGCAGGAACATGATGCGGTCGTCGGTCGCGAACTCTCTCGTGCCGCGCACGGCATTGATCGTGACGTCCTCGCCCAGCGCGCCGTCCTCGCGCAGCCTGTCGCGCGCGAGCTCGTTGAGCGCGCGCACCTCGTCATTGGTATGCGTGAGAATGATCCGCGACTGGTCGGGCTCTGCGACGCGATCCCGGTTCCAGCTCTCGATGAGCTCCTCGCGCGCAGTGTCGCGCGTCTCGGCAACATGCACCATGCCGTTTGCCGAATATGCGTCCAGTGCCTCGGCGGTGCGGCCCGTTGCCAGATGGCGCGTGGCATCACGCTGCCAATCCTCGCGCTGGCGCCGCACCTCGGTAATCTCGACCCCGCCGTGGCGCTCATGGATTGCTCGGAACGCCGCGCCCGCTTCGATCGCCTGCAGCTGATGGGGATCGCCCACAAGAACGACCTTGGCTCCAGCATCCTTCGCGACAGACAGCACGCGTTCCATCTGGCGCGTGCCGACCATGCCGGCTTCGTCGATCACCAACACATCGCGCGCGGTGAGCAACTCGCGGCCCTGCTCCCACTGATGTTCCAGACCGGCGATGGTGCGCGAGGCAATGCCCGAACCGTTCTCCAGACCCTCGGCGGCAATGCCCGAGAGGGCTGCACCGCGAACGTTGTAGCCCGCGCTCTCCCAGGCCTCGCGCGCAACGCCTAGCATCGCGCTCTTGCCGGTCCCGGCATAGCCGAAGACGACGCTTAGCCCG
>CATMNW010000186.1 GCA_950071875.1 uncultured Erythrobacteraceae bacterium
CCAACTCCTTGCCGGTTCCGCTTTCGCCAGTAATCAGGACCGTCAGGTCGTTTCGCAGGACCCTTGTAATCATCCTGAAAACACCCTGCATCGCAGCGCTGCGCCCGATCAGCGGCAAGGCGCTGTCTTCGTTCTCTCCGGCTTCGGTGACGGGCGGCCCGCTGGCAACGGCCTGAATAACCGCCTGAACAAGTTCATCCAGATCGAACGGTTTCGGGAAGTATTCGAAGGCCTCGCTATCGCTTGCACGGACAGCTGTATCCAGCGTGTTCTGGGCCGACAGGACAATCACCGGCATTGTGGGCGCCTGGGATCGCACCTGGTCGATGGTGATAAGCCCGTCGCCGTCTTCGAGCATGACGTCGGTCAACATGACATCGAAACTGTTATCTGCCAGCAAGCTGTCACGTTTTACAATCGTTGCGCATCGAGTAACCTCGAAACCTTCATCGTGCAGAGCCTCGGTGATGACGGCCGCGATGTTCTTGTCGTCTTCGACCAGAAGAACGGAATGCCTCATAATGGCTCCTGCCCCGCCGCTACCGGCAGGTTGATGCGGAAATGTGTCTCCCCTGCCCGTTCGTTGCGTTCGTGCGAAATTCGACCACCCATATCTCGCAACAATTTACGAACGAGCGCGAGACCCAGCCCTTGCCCGTGTGGCTTGCTTGAGACGAATGGTTCGAAAACATAATCGCGGATCGCGGGATCGATGCCTTCGCCCTGGTCCGTCACGGTGATCTCGATCGGGAGACGTGTCGCCTTACCCAGGCGGATCGTGTTGAACACGAGGCCGCTGACGAACCGGGTTCGAACCGTCACCGTAGCATTCTCCCGATGTTTGCTGGCATCGCAGGCGTTGGCGATCAAATTGATAAGAACCTGTTCCAGGGCGCCCTGATCCGCAGCGACCGGGGGAAGTGACGGGTCGAATTCCTCGACAAGTTCGCAAATTTCAGAGCGCCCTGCCCGCACGGTGCCCATCGCGTGGCGAATGGCTTCATGCAGGTTGCACGGCCCTGTAACCTCGATGGGTTGTGCGCCGAGTTGCTGCATACGGTCGATCAGCATCGCGATACGATCGACTTCGGCGGAAATCATCCTCGCCAGCGGCTTTTCCTTTCCCGCAACGCGACGGGCAAGGGGTTGGCTGGCCCCTCGGATCGCAGAAAGGGGGTTCTTGATCTCATGAGCTAAGACCGCAGGAGCGCGTAGTTCGACCCGTTCTTCATCGTCTTCCCGGGTATCGGGCTGACCGGCATCCGAAAGCGTAAGAACGCGAAATCCGGTGTTGCCATGCATCGGCGAGCTGCTGATATTGACCCGTCGCTCGCTTGCGGGAGTAGCGATCGTTACCCCTCTGGCCACGATCCTTGCATCGCTGGATTGCATGCTTTCATAAAGTCTCTCGTCTGAAATACCGACGACCTCCCACACACGCTTACCGCACAGTATCCGTGCGCCCTTGCCCAGCATTTCCTCGGCAGCGTGATTGACTTCGAGGATCGTGTCATCCTCGTCCAGCAACAGGACTGCAAAGATAAGTGCAGCAAGCTGGTCACGCGCATCGGGTGCGCGATCAGCCTGTGTCACGCTGCCCTGCGGTGCAGGAACGGCTCGTAAAAGCGCTCAATTTCCTGGAGAACCTGCTTCGGATCATCGATGAAGTTGACGAAGTTCCTGAATTCTGCCGATCCGTGCAGGCCCTTCGTGTACCAACCCAAATGCTTTCGAGCGATCTTGGTGCCAACACCTTCACCATAATGATCGAGCATCATCGTGTAATGCTCGACGAGTGTTTCGTATTGTTCATCGAAGCTGGGGCTCTCCAGAACTTCTCCGGTCCGCCACCAGTGCATCACCTGTCCGAGCAGCCATGGCTTACCGTATGCGCCGCGCCCGATCATGATGCCGTCCGCACCCGACTGGTCGAGCGCCTTCGCCGCGTCATCGATAGTGCAGATGTCGCCATTAGCGATAACCGGAATGGATACCGCATCCTTGACTTTCCTGATAAAGGCCCAGTCCGCGCTTCCCTTGTACATCTGGTTGCGCGTGCGACCGTGCACGGTGATCATCCTGACACCCAGGTCTTCGGCAATCCTTGCCAGTTCCGGAGCATTGAGATCGGCATGGTCCCAGCCCATGCGCATCTTTACAGTCACCGGCACGTCAACTGCCTTGACCGTCGCTTCCATCAACTTTGTGGCCAAGGGAACTTCGCGCATGAGGGCGGATCCGGCCAACTGACCGACAACCTTCCTGACCGGACAACCGAAATTGATGTCGATGATGGCAGCGCCGTTGTCCTGCTGGAGCTTGGCGGCTTCGGCCATGCTGTCGGGATCGCAACCGACCAACTGCATCGACACCGGTTCTTCGATTGCATCCCACGCCGCCTTCTGGACACTCTGGCGCGTTTCGCGGATCGCAGCCTCGCTGGCGATCATCTCGGTCACGTTCAGACCGGAGCCATAACGACGCACAAGCTTGCGAAACGGGAGATCGGTTACACCGGTCATCGGCGCCAGCACGACAGGCGTATCAATCGATACATCACCGACCTGTATCGGTTGAGGCGGGGACGGTGGAGAAGGGATCGTACTCATGGAAACAAATGCTGCCTAAATATTGGGCAGGCACATAGTGCGTTGCAGCGAAAACAGCAAGGCGCTAGCGCGCAGCACTGAGATGCAGGACACCACCCTTCCCGAATTTGCTGCAATCATCGTAGCCGCCGGAAAAGGTTTGCGTGCGGGGCAGCCCCTGCCCAAGCAATTTGCCAAATGGCGGGGGAAACCGGTCATTAGGCACTCGGTCGAGGCCTTGTTGCGCGCCGGAGCCGATCCTCTGATCATTGCAATACCGCCTGATGGGGCAGAAGCGACGAATGCCGCTCTCGATGGACTTGAAGGCTTTACGCTGGTCGAAGGTGGGGCATCTCGACAGCAATCGGTCGCGCGCGCGCTCTCGCAGATCGAGATGGCGCAACGGGTTCTGATTCATGATGCCGCGCGACCCGACCTGCCGATCGCGGTTGTAGGCCGATTGCTCGCCGCGTTGAAACATCATCCGGGAGCCATTCCAGTCTTGCCGATCGTCGACAGCCTGTCGGAAGATATCGATGGCATGATGGCTGGAAGCGCGCAGCGCGAACGTTTGCGCCGTGTGCAGACCCCGCAAGCCTTTCGTTTCGAGGATATTCGCAAGGCCCATGGAGAGTGGCAAGGCGATAAAGATGCGGGCGATGACGCGCAGGTACTGCGCGCAGCCGGCGGAGAAATTGCACATGTCGAAGGGGACGAACGCCTTGCAAAGCTCACGTATGCGGAGGACTTCATGAGCGATCTTCCACCGGTCCGCACAGGCATGGGTTACGATGTTCACCGGCTTGTCGAGGGAGAGAAACTCTGGCTGGGTGGCATCAGGATTGAACATCACAAGGGACTGGCCGGCCACAGTGATGCCGACGTGGCGCTGCATGCAATAGTGGACGCCCTTCTGGGGGCGATCGGCGACGGCGATATCGGAAGTCACTTCCCACCGACCGATGCGCAATGGAAAGGCGCGAGTAGCGACCAGTTCCTCAAGCATGCGAACGGACTGGTCAGCCAGGCGGGTTACCGTATCGGCAATGTCGACCTTACCATCATTTGCGAAGCCCCCAAGATCGGTCCGCATCGCGAAGCCATTCGCGCGCGGATTGCAGACCTGCTGGAAGTTGACATCAGGGCAATATCGGTAAAGGCCACAACTACAGAACGTCTTGGCTTTACCGGCAGAGGCGAAGGGATCGCGGCGCAGGCGATCGCGACCGTACTGAGCAATTGAGGTAGCCAATGCCCCTCGAATCCCTCCTTCCCGAAGATATCGATACCCTTGCGAAGCGCGTGATCGAAGAGAACATCGCAACCGGTCGCAAGGTCGTTCTGGCGGAAAGTTGCACCGGCGGACTGGTAGCGGCCGCACTGACGGAAATACCCGGGTCTTCCGCGGTGCTCGACCGCGGGTTCGTGACTTATTCCAACGAAGCGAAGCTTGAATGCCTTGGTGTCCCTCTGGACATTATCGAAACATTCGGTGCCGTTTCCGTCGCATGCGCATGGGCCATGGCGAAGGGTGCCTTGGAACGTTCCAAAGCCGATGTGGCGGTGGCCATCAGCGGTGTCGCTGGGCCTGGGGGCGGGACCGATTTAAAACCAGTGGGGACAGTGGTTTTCGCTCGCGTAGTACGCGGTGAGGATGGCGAGCCCGAGGGTGAACTGAAGCGGTTCGAACCGGTGTCCCGCGCAGAAATTCGCCGCGAAGCTACGGTGTGTGCGCTGGAATTGTTACTGCCCTAAAGGTTGGCGGCAGCGTTTTCGCGGCCGTAGAGTTCGTCGGCGCGGTCCTCGAACGCCTGAACCATTTTTCGAAAGGCTCGATCGAAGTACTGGCCTGCCAAAGCTTCGAATACGGCATTGCGGAATGTAAAATCGACGCAAAAATCGATTTCGCAGCCACCGTCATCCGTAGGCCGGAAGGTCCAGTTGTTGTCGAGATCCTTCAGCGGTCCATCGACATACAAAACCTCGATATGGCCGGGACGATCCTTCATTACCTTCGAGGTGAACTTTTCGCGGATCGCCTTGAAGCCGACCAGCATGTCCGCGATCATTTCGTTCTCGCCATCGCTCTTGATCCGTGTGGCGATGACCCAAGGCAGAAACTTGGGGTAATCCCCAACATCGGCCACCAGATCGAACATCTGTTCCTGACTGTATGGCAAACGCCGCGTCTCGCGTATGCCGGGCATCAGGCGCTCTGCTTTGCGAGCTTCGCTTCGCGCGCGGCGCGCATCTGGGCGAAATCGTCGCCTGCGTGGTAGCTCGAACGCGTCAGCGGGCTCGAGGCGACTTGCAGGAAGCCCTTCGCGCGGGCAATGGCGCCGTAAGCTGCAAACTGCTTCGGGGTGACGAATTCCTCGACCTTGGCATGCTTCGGCGTCGGCTGCAGATATTGGCCCATCGTGATGAAGTCGATGTCTGCGCTGCGCATGTCATCCATCACCTGGTGTACTTCCAGGCGAGCCTCGCCCAGTCCGAGCATGATCCCCGATTTGGTAAAAATCATCGGATTATGCGCCTTGACCTCCTCGAGCAGGCGCAGCGAAGCATAATAGCGAGCTCCGGGACGGATGGTCGGATAAAGCCGAGGTACGGTCTCGAGATTGTGATTGAAAACGTCGGGCCCCGCTTCGCAAATTTCGGCGATGGACTGCTTCATCCGCCCCTTGAAGTCCGGCGTGAGAATTTCAATCGTCGTGTTCGGAGTTTCCCGGCGTAACGCGTTGATTACCTTGACGAACTGTCCCGCGCCGCGATCAGGTAAATCGTCGCGATCGACACTAGTAATAACGATGTGTTCCAGACCCATCGCAGCTGCTGCGGTGGCAGTGTGTTCCGGCTCCAACGGATCGACCGGCATGGGCATGCCGGTTCGGGTTGCATGGCGCCCTGATAGGATCGAGTTGCTGTTCTTCAGGCCTAGCATGCCGTGGTGACCGGCATGGGCATGCCTGTTCGGG
>CATMNW010000187.1 GCA_950071875.1 uncultured Erythrobacteraceae bacterium
ATTGCCGCTCATCTGTTGGTCAGCATAAGCCATTCGGTTGCATCACTCCATCGGCACCCCAGATGCTGGGGCAGATTGGACACCCTTTTGCGACCCACCCCATAAAAGGCAGAGGGCATCGTTAATTATTATGACGCCAGGGCCTCACGGTCCTAGCGGCGTTAGGCTTGAAAAGTTCCCTGATCGAACCCCTAAAGCCCCTGCCCGAGCAATAATGTATCGCAAGCACGGGCCCGGCAGGTGCCTTAGCTATGATGCCCTTCCATCGCAAACGCTTTATCGGTTAACCGCTGATTCAGTGGTATCTCGCGAGGAACCGCGGAACCGGCCCGCTTGTTGTGAATTCGAAACGCGGGAATGCCGAAGGAAAAGAATCACCTGCCATGCCGATTTCCAGCACATTCATTCGCTCGGTCGTCTTCGGGACTGCCTTGACGCTATCTTGCGCCAGCCTTGCGCAGGATGATGCGGGCATTCCGGGGACCGATCTCACTTACGCGGATATCGTTGATTTGTCCGACGGAACTCCCTTGGTCCTTCACGCCGAAATCCGGGACCAGGCCACTGTAGAACGGGAGCGCTCCCCGGGCCTCGCGCCCGATTACGTACGGCTCTATATAGAAGCGCGGACGCGTTCGCTCATCTCCGGGACGGCCCCGGTGGGGGACGCGCTGCGCTATCTTGTCGATGTGCCGCTGGACGCGAAGGGCAAGCCACCCCGCCTGAAAAAGCGGGAGGTGATTCTTTTTGCGCGACCGGTGCCGGGCCGATCGCAGCAGATCCAGCTGGTCGATCCGCGCGCACAGTTCACATACAGCGAAGCGCTCGAAACGCGTTTGCGTCCGGTACTCAGTGCGCTTGTTCAGCCTGACGCTCCGCCGCGCGTTACGGGTATCCGCGACGCATTGGCCGTTGAAGGAACACTTGTCGGCGAATCGGAAACGCAACTGTTCCTCGATACCGAGAATGACGGGCCGGTTTCGGTCACGATAGTCCGTCGCCCCGGTCAGGAGCCACGCTGGGGGGTTTCGTGGAGCGAGATTGTCGATCAATCCGCGCGTGCGCCGCAACCCGGAACTCTGGAATGGTATCGCCTGGCCTGCGCGCTCCCGGACAGCCTGCCGAGCAATGCCAACCTCACGCGCGACCCGGCTGCCCAGTCACTTGCAGCGCAGGATTACGATCTCGTGCGGAATGCGCTGGGTCCGTGTGAGCGCAACAGGGGCTAGAAAGCCGGTGCTTCACCAGCCTTAAGACAAACTGGTTCCAAAGGGGCGATCCGCTGGGCTAGGCGTGCGCCATGGCAGAACCTCTACGCATCGCTATTGCCGGGCTCGGCACCGTCGGCATCGGCGTGATCCAGCTGATCGAAACCAATCGCTCGACCATCGAGCGGCGTGCGGGCCGCCCGATCGAGATAGTCGCAGTCAATGCCCGCGATCGTTCGCGTGATCGCGGCGTCGATCTGTCCCCTTATGCATGGGCAGACGACATGCAGGCCATGGCCGAGCGTGGCGATATCGATGTAGTGCTGGAGCTCGTGGGCGGATCGGACGGACCGGCTCTCACCCTGGCCCGTGCCGCCCTAGATGCAGGCAAGGGCTTCGTTACCGCGAACAAGGCGATGATCGCGCATCACGGATTGGCGTTGGCGGAACAGGCAGCCTTGCGCAAAGCTCCACTGAAGTTCGAAGCAGCGGTGGCAGGCGGCATCCCGGTCGTGAAGGGGCTTCGTGAAGGTGCGGCTGCAAACCGGATCGAGCGGATTTACGGGATCCTCAATGGCACCTGCAATTACATTCTTTCGGAGATGGAGCGGACAGGCGCCGATTTCGGAGACATGCTTTCCGCAGCCCAGGAAAAGGGGTACGCCGAGGCTGATCCGACATTCGATATCGAAGGGGTCGATGCGGCCCACAAACTCGCTATTCTCGCGGCGATAGGGTTCGGGGCGCGTGTCGACTTCGACAGTGTCGCGGCAACCGGCATCTCCGAAGTTCGGGCTGCGGATATCACGCAGGCTGACGCGCTTGGTTATTTAATCCGGCTGGTAGGCATCGCTTCGCTCGATGATGCCGACACCGAGGCGCGACTTCTGCAACGGGTGCGCCCGTGCCTGGTCGCCCGCGGTCATCCGCTGGCAGCGGTCACCGGGCCCACCAATGCCGTGGTGGCGGAAGGCAATTTTTCGGGAAGGTTGCTGTTCCAGGGGGCTGGCGCAGGCGCAGGTCCAACCGCCAGCGCGGTGGTGGCCGACCTGATCGATATCGCCCGCGGTGATACCGGGGCACCTTTTTCAGTGCCGGTGGAAGAGCTGGAACAATTCCGTCCTGCCGATCCCGGCAATCGCGTGGGCCGTGATTACATTCGCTTCACTGTCAACGACCGTCCGGGCGTACTGGCGGAAATCACCGCTGCCATGCGTGACGCCGAGGTTTCAATCGAGAGCCTTATCCAACGCGGGCGGGATCATGAAGGAGGCGAGGTGTTGGTAGCGATGGTGACACACGAGGGACCCGAGCGCTGCGTCAACATGGCGCTGCAACTGCTCGAGGGTTCGCCTAGCCTGGTGGCTCCTCCGCTAGTGATGCCGATTCTGAAGGACTGAAGCCATCTGGCTGCGGCAAAGGCGGCAGGCCGAGGTCGGACTGGTTCACGGTAGAGCCCTGCGGGGCTTCGTCGCCGCGCGGGGCGAGACCCTGCGCAACTCTCGCCGCATCTGACCCGGGCGGAGCCTCGGGTAAGGCTTCGATGTCGATCAGCAGTGCTTTGGGCGGTGGGCAAGGCGGAATAAAACACCCCCGTGCCACCACGACACCGGGATACTGAGGTGTGAAGTCGGGCGTGCGAGGATCGCCTTTGTCCATCGTCTCTTCGGCATATCGCTGTTCGGCTCGATCCTTGTCGAAGCCGAATTCGCGGCCACTGCGACGTTGACGGCACACGATAATCTCGCCGGAAATGGTGGCCGCCTCCTGCTCGTCGCTGCAATCTTCGAGTGGTTCGTCATCGACCGATTGGGTAATCGTGAGGTCGATGCGCTCGGGAGGCCCGACACCATCACTATCCCGAGCAAATACGGCGTTCGGATGCAAGAAGGCTGTGATACTTGCCATTGCCAGCCACCCGCGTCTCGACAATGCAGTGCTCCCTGTCTATCCGCCGCGCGCATACGAATTCTAATCGTGGCGCCGCAAGGCTGCGCAAACTCACGTGAGGGACTGAACCTGTTATGAACTCGCCCGCCGATAATCTGCTTGATCGTATTCTCGTCATGGAAATGGTCCGCGTGACAGAAGCCGCCGCCGTGGCCGCCTCCAAGCTGATCGGTCGCGGAGATGAAAAAGCTGCCGACGCCGCCGCCGTAGAGGCCATGCGCAACGCGTTTGACGAGCTGTACATGGATGGCACCGTTGTCATCGGCGAAGGCGAACGCGACGAGGCTCCGATGCTTTTCATCGGCGAAAAGGTCGGCGGTGCCCCCGGCAAGGGCCCGAAGATCGACATTGCTCTCGATCCCCTCGAAGGCACGACCATTACCGCCAAGGCCGGCCCGAACTCGCTCGCAGTTCTTGCCGCCAGCGCGGAAGGCTGCCTGCTCAACGCCCCGGATGTTTACATGGACAAGCTGGCCGTCGGTCCGGGCTATCCGGATGGCATTATCGATCTCGCGAAGTCCCCCACAGAGAATGTCGAAGCTGTAGCCAAGGAAAAGGGCGTCGAACCCGCTGACATCATTGTGTGTGTGCTCGACCGTCCGCGGCACGCCGATCTTATCGCGGAGTTACGCGGCATAGGCTGCGGCGTTGTGCTGATCGGGGATGGCGATGTTGCCGGCGTGATCGCGGTGACCGACGAGGACACGACTATCGATCTGTACATGGGGCAGGGTGGTGCCCCCGAAGGCGTGCTCGCTGCGGCCGCATTGCGTTGCGTCGGCGGGCAATTCAACGGCCGCCTGGTGTTCCGCAACGAGGACGAGAAAGCGCGCGCGCGCAAATGGGGCATCGAAGACAAGGACTTCGACCGCATCTACACGCGCGACGATCTGGTGAAGGGCGACTGCATCTTCGCAGCTACCGGAGTGACTTCGGGCAGCCTGCTCGACGGGGTCAAGTATCGCCGCGATGGCAAGATGACGACAGAAAGCGTCGTCATGCGGGCAAGTTCGGGCACCGTACGTTGGGTGAAGGGCGAACACCGGACGAAGTAATCGGCTGTCGGAGCCGTCAAAGTGCGTCCTGCACGCACAGGAAACCCATCCCGCCATGTTGCAATCCAATGACTCATCGCTAGGCGGGTGACACTGCCAGCCGACAGGGATTCGTCGATCATGAAAATAATGGCCGCCAATTCGAACCTGCCGCTCGCCCGGGCGATTGCAGGCTATCTGGAAATGCCGCTCGTCGATGCGCAGGTGCGCCGGTTTGCGGACGAGGAAATCTTCGTCGAGATCCACGAGAACGTGCGTGGCGAAGATGTGTTCGTGGTCCAGTCCACAAGCTATCCGGCCAACGATAACCTGATGGAACTGCTGATCTGCATCGATGCGCTCAAGCGCGCGTCGGCCCGTCGGATCACGGCCGTGGTCCCCTATTTCGGCTATGCCCGACAGGATCGCAAACCAGGGCCGCGAACGCCGATTTCTGCAAAGCTGGTGGCCAACCTCATTACTGAAGCCGGGGCCGATCGCGTCCTGGCTGTCGATCTGCATGCCGGACAGATTCAGGGCTTTTTCGATATTCCGACCGACAACCTGTTTGCTGCGCCCGTCATGGCAGCGGACATCCAGGCGCGTTACGGCGATCAGGACCTGATGGTTGTTTCGCCCGACGTTGGCGGCGTGGTGCGGGCCCGCGCGCTTGCCAAGCGGCTCGACAACGCGCCGCTGGCCATCGTCGACAAGCGTCGTGATCGGCCTGGCGAATCGGAAGTCATGAACATCATCGGCGATGTGAAGGGGCGCCATTGCATCATGATCGACGATATCATCGATTCCGGTGGCACGCTGTGCAATGCAGCGCAGTCTCTGCTGGATGCCGGTGCTGCTTCCGTCACCGCTTACATTACGCATGGCGTTCTGTCCGGCGGTGCTGTCGCTCGCGTCGATGGTTCCGCATTGAAAGAATTGGTCATCACCGATTCGATCCGCCCGACCGATGCGGCGGTCGATTCCGCTAAGATCCGCATCCTCACTATCGCTCCGCTGATCGGAGAGGCAGTGCGCCGGATCGCCGACGAGAGCTCTGTAAGCTCACTGTTCGACTGACGGTTCCGCGCGTTCGCGCGCGCGGTCAGTCTTACGGGGTATCGAGCCGCATATTGCCTTGACCGCGCACGGCGGACAGGGGAAATGCCCCGCCATGTCCAGCCGTTCCGACCTCGAACTTGCCAATCGTCTCGCCGATGCAGCGGGCAATGCAATCCGTCCCCTTTTTCGCGGCGAATGGTCGCAGGAGCAGAAGGCAGATCGCAGTTTCGTCACCGAAGCCGACCGAGCCGCCGAAGCCGCGATGCGCCAGATC
>CATMNW010000188.1 GCA_950071875.1 uncultured Erythrobacteraceae bacterium
CCGCCGATGCCGTTGATTGTCATGGTCGCCAACAGGAAGATAAGCACCGCAATCGAAAATACGATTGCGCCCAGGCCGAGCGCCTTGAACCGCCGCTCGGCAGCGTAGCGCTTCTTCAGCCGCTTTTCGAATGCCGGCGTGCGGGTAGGGGCGACGCGCTCAGTCATATGCTTCGCGGTACCTTTTGACGACGCTCAGAGCGATGAAATTGAGGCCAAGTGTGACCAGGAAAAGAACGAAGCCCAAGGCGAACGCGCTGAGGGTTGCCGGATGATCGAAGCTCCCTTCGCCGGTCAGCATCTTGACGATCTGGACGGTTACCGTGGTCATCCGGTCGAGCGGGTTGGCGGACAGGTTCGCGGCGGTCGATGCGGCCATCACCACGATCATGGTTTCGCCGATCGCACGACTGACGGCCAGCATGACACCGGCGACGATGCCGGGAAGGGCTGCGGGTACGAGCACGCGGCGAATGGTTTCGTTGGTGGTCGCGCCCATGGCCAGGCTGCCATCGCGCATGGCTTGCGGAACTGCAGTAATGCTGTCGTCTGCCATCGACGAGACGAAGGGGATGATCATCACGCCCATCACCAGGCCTGCGGCAAGCGCACTTTCGGTCGAAGGGTTGGAGAAGCCGAGGGAAAGGGCAAGATCGCGGATGGCCGGCGCAATGGTGAGCGCAGCGAAATAACCGTAAACCACGGTGGGAACGCCGGCGAGGATTTCGAGCGCGGGCTTGATCCATTTGCGGAGCGCAGGGTTCGCATACTGGGTGAGGTAGATTGCGCTCATCAGTCCGAGCGGGATGGCCACGATCATCGCGATGATCGCACCGATGAACAATGTGCCCCAGAACAAGGGCACGGCGCCATACCGGCTTCCGTCCGGGTTATCGGGGTTGGCCATGGGGTCCGGGCCCCAATGAGTGCCGAAAAGGAAATCGATCGGCGAAACCATGCCGAAGAAGCGCACCGTTTCGAACACGAGGCTGGCAAGGATGCCGATGGTCGTCAGGATCGCGACGAGCGAGGCCCCGAGCAGGATCGCCATGACGATCCGCTCGACCCTCGAGCGGGCTGCAAAGTCCGGCTTGAGGCGGAGAAACGCATAGACCCCGCCGAGGAAAGCGATCAGTGCGGTGACCACGATCCCGATGATATTGTAATGCGACAACGCCTCGCGATAGGGCTCGACAAGAGCGGCGGCCTGCGGGTTGAAGACCGCGGGCGCCGAACCTGTCGCCACGGCGCGCGCTTCGTTGAGGATCGTCTGGCGCTGGAAATCGAAGGCCGGAAGATCCGCCGCAGCGGGACTTGTCAGGACCTGCTGGCTGACGAGGCCGGGAGCGATCGCGCTCCAGATGCCGACGAATGCCAGCACCGGTATGACGATCCACAAGGCGACATACCAGGCGTGATAATTGGGCAGGCTGGCAATCCTGCCGTCTGCGCTTTGGCGGCGAAAGGTCCATGCACGCGCACGGGCCGCCAGCCATCCGGCGAGCCCGAGCCCGAGGGCCAGGAGGAGCAAGATGGCTGGTGACATGTGTAGTGCGTTCGAACCTTACTTCAGCTGGGCGCCGTCGAGCGTGGTGTACTCGGTGGCCGCTTTCTGGTTGGCCGCCATAACGTCGTCAGGCGATGCGACAAGGCCAATCTTGGCTAGATCACCACCCTTTGCCCACATGGTCGTCCACTGGGCGAGGTATTCCTTCAGGCCCGGGATGGCGTCGAGGTGCGCCTTCTTGACATAGACGTACAGCGGACGGGCGCCGGGATATTCGAAGCTCGAGATGTTTTCGTAGGTCGGGGCAACACCGTTCATGTTGAGACCCTGAACCTTGTCTGCATTCTCTTCCAGGTAGCTGTAGCCGAATACGCCAACTGCGTTCGGATTGCCTTCGATCTTCTGGACGATCAGGTTGTCCTGTTCGCCCTGGTCCACATAGGCGCCGTCCGAACGGACTTCGGTGCAAAGCTGGTCGTAGCGATCTTCGTCGCTGTCCTTGAGGGCTTCCATTTCGGCGTTGGTTGCGCAGCCGGCTTCAAGGACGAGTTCCTTAAGCGCATCGCGCGTGCCCGAAGTGCTGGGCGGGCCGTAGACGAGGATGGGCTGGTTGGGCAGCGAGGGATCGACGTCCGACCAGGTCTTGTTGGTCTGTTCTTCGCCGTAGGGCGAAGCGGCAAGGGCTTCGTAAACCTGCTTCGGCGTCAGGTTCATGGTGATGCCACCTTTGGCCGATGCAAACGCGATACCGTCGAGGCCGACCTGCAGTTCGATGATGTCGGTCACGCCGTTCGCCTGGCAATCGGCAAACTCGCCCGCTTTCATGCGGCGCGAGGCATTGGTCATATCGGGCGTATCCGCGCCGACGCCGGCGCAGAACAGCTTCATGCCACCGCCCGTACCGGTCGATTCGATGATCGGCGACTTGAAGTCGGGGTTGGAGCGCACGAAGGCTTCCGAAACGGCCTTTGCGAAAGGAAATACGGTCGAGGAGCCGACAGCACGGATCGAATCGCGCGAGGCGCTGTCACCGCCGCTGCTGCCGCAAGCGGCAAGGGCTACAGCCGAAACGGCAGCAAAGATGAAGGACTTGGTCTTGGTCATGGGAAACCCCTTGTTGGATACCTAGCGGCGCCAAAGCGCCTGAATATTACATGGTTGCGACAAAAATCTGACTTCGCATTCTGCGAGCGATCAAAAATCGATCTGTGCGCGCAGGCCGATGGCATCGACACCGTAGCTGGTGTCCCCGGTTGCCGTCGGCTGTACCGCGTCAGTGTATTGCAGCCTGCCGTAATTGACCATGAAAGCGGTGTAGTCGGTCGGCTTCCAGATCAGCGAGGCGAAATAGCCGGCCTGCTTGCCGCCGAGGATACCGGCGTCGTTCAGGTCGAGGTGATCGTAGCGCAGGTTGAACTGGAGCGACCCGAAGCCGCCTTCACCGACCGGAGCGTTAGGTTTGGTCCGGTCGAACTTGCCACCCTTGTAGCCGCGCGTATCGTCGGTCAGGAATACGCCCGCTTCGACGTAGCCGCCGAAGAACGTCGGGCTATCAGCCATCGCCGGCATGTCGACCTTTTGCCAGAAACCTTCTGCCGCAGCATGGAAGCGACCGAAAATGCCTGCCGCTTCGAGGCCGAAACCGGTTTCGCTGTCAGCGCCCAGATTACCGGTATCGACGAAGCGCTCGGACGTGAAATGCACGAGCGGGCGCTGGCGATAGCGGACGCTTGCAGCCGGGTTGTCCAGGTCGTTGTAGTGGATGGAGCCGCCGAAATGCAGCTGCGCGTCGCCTGCGGTCGGCATGAACACCACGCGCGCATCGACGCCGCGGTTCTTGGTTGCGGTATCGTCGAAATTGTCGGTGAAGACACCGGCCTGCGCCAGAAAAGCACCGCTCGCATACTGGACCGACGCGCCGATGCGGCGTTCGAACCCGAATGCATCGGTAAATGCGGCGCGTTCGATGAAGGTCGTGTGCAGGCTGCTGGTCAGTTCTTCGAGCGACTGGAAATTGTTGTGGTGGCCGATCGCCACTTCCAGAGGCCCATCGCCATAGGTCAGGATCGCATCGGCCACCTCGACTTCGTTACCGGCAAAGTCGATTTCGAACTTGTAGCCGAATCCGCCCGGGATATCGCCCGAAGCACCCAAGCGCGCTCGGCGGACTTCGTTGCCGAAGCCGTCGCTGGCGCCGGTCGAATCAGGTGCATTGACCGATCCCGCATCGAACATGAGGCGACCGCGGGGCTTGAAGCTCCAACCATCGTTCTTGGCGAGCTGGTCGTTAACGACCGGCTCCGGCGTAGCAGCGGCCGCTTCGGTATTTGCGGCGATGACCGCATCCTGAGCTTCGTTGGCCGCCCTGGCCGCGGCAAGTTCGCCCTCGAGCTGGTCGATGCGGGCGTTCATTGCACTCAGTGCTGCACGCATCTCGGCGAGTTCTGCGGCCGAGACGGGGGTGTCTTGGGCAAAGACGGGCGTTGCCATGGTGCAGCTGAGCGCGGCAGCCGCCACGGACATGCGGAAGGTACGGGACATTGGGACGATACCTTTAGTGAAAATTACGATCCGGCGACGCCTCTATGACCGGCAAATTACACTTCTGTGACAGTTTCGTCGCCGCAGTGTGACGTTAAGACAAAGTCGAAATGAAACAGTACACTAGGCCGGGTTTTATTCGCCCGTCTCGTCTTTCTCGACCGGTAATGTGACAGTGACGCGGGTGCCTTCTCCCAACTTCGAATCAATATCGAGCCGGCCACGGTGCCGCTCCACGATATGCTTCACGATCGCCAGCCCCAGACCGGTTCCGCCCGACGCCCTGCTGCGCCCGGGATCCGTACGGTAGAACCGGCGCGTGAGATGGGGAATGTGTTCCGGCGCGATCCCGTCACCCTTGTCGGTCACTGTCAGCCTGACACGATTATCGCCCTTGGGGTGCAAGCGCACTGTGACCGGCTGTCCGGGGGCACCGTATTTGAAAGCATTGTCGACAAGATTGCGAACAAGCTGTTCCAGCTGTTGCTGATCCCCCCGCACGTGGAACTGGCCGCTTGCTTCGAAGTCGAGCAATTCGGCACGGTCGCCGGCTGCAACGTCGTGAGCAGCCCGATCGGCAAGACCGGCAAGCTCGAGTTCCTCGCTCGGGATGTCGTGCTTTTCCGCTTCGATGCGTGACAGCGACATCAGGTCGCTGACCAGATCCTGCAACCGTTTGGCTTCGCGCAGGACAGTGCCGAGGAACTTGTCGGCCATTTTCGGATCGAGCGCGTCCACGTCCTCGCGCAGTGTTTCGACGTATCCGATTATCGAGGCGAGGGGGGTGCGCAATTCATGGCTGGCGTTGGCCACGAAATCCGTATGCGCGCGCGAAATGTCGGCTTCGGCGGTCTTGTTGACGAATTCGACCACCGCAAGGTCGCCGGGCAGGGTCTTGCGCGCTACCCGCCAGATATCGCGGCGGCGGGCCAGACCTCGAACGATCGCACTGCCTTCGGTACCGCGGTCGAGGAGCTTGATTGCCGCAGGTTGGCGAAGCGCCATGCGGAAATCTTGGCCGAGGACATGTCCGCCCAGCAATTTGCGCGCCGAAAGGTTGGCGATCACGACGCGGTCACGCTCGGTAATGATGACCGGCGTTTCCGAATGTTCGAACAGGTCCGCCATGTTGTCGCGGGTGAACGACCGGCCGCTCGGCGCAGCTTTTTCTTCCGGTGGACGTCCGGCTACCAGGTAGAGCGAACCTGCCCAGACAAGCAGGAGAAGCGCGACATACACGATGTCGACCCCCAATATCGCAAGTATCAGGCAAGCTGCACAAGCCAGCGCAATTCCGGACCAGGGTAAGCTATGCTCGCTCATTGACTGCGCGGCTTAGCGGCACGGGCGACCATGCGCCAGCGCCATTGTTCCGGATTGTGTGGAGGTGGTGACCCGTACGGGAATCGAACCCGTGTTTCAGCCGTGAAAGGGCCGCGTCCTAACCGCTAGACGAACGGGCCA
>CATMNW010000189.1 GCA_950071875.1 uncultured Erythrobacteraceae bacterium
GGCTGTCTCGCTTGTCTTTTCGGTCATCGGTTTTCCCTTGCAACTTTACGTAAGCGTTAGGGGTCGGGCACGAGTGGCGCAAGGGGGCGTTACATTCCCGACTGGCGCAATACGGATGTGGAGAACAAATGCCGACAGAGACGATCACCATTGCCACCGATGCGGGCCACGATCTCCAGGGTTCGCTGGAGCTGCCTACCGGGCTGGTGCGCGGCGCGGCTTTGTTTGCACACTGCTTTACCTGTACGCGACAGAGCAAGGCCGCCGTTCGGGTGGCAAGGGCGCTGGCGTTAGAAGGCATCGCATGCCTGCGGTTCGATTTTACAGGACTTGGTGGAAGCGAAGGTGAGTTCGGGCGGGCAGGCTTTGCAACCGACATCGCCGATCTTGTTGCTGCGGCACAGGAATTGCACGATAGGTTCGAGCAGCCGATCCTGCTGGTCGGCCACAGTCTCGGGGGAGCGGCCGTCCTCGCTGCGGCAGACGACCTCGGTTTCGACAAGGTCGCGGCAATTGCAACGATCGGCGCGCCATGTGATGTTCCCCACGTCCTCCAGCGTATCAAGGGTGATATCGACGCAATTCACGAGAAAGGCACCGGTGAAGTGACTATCGGCGGCCGAGGCTTCTCGCTCAGCCGGGAATTTCTTGAGAAAGTTTCGCATGTGGACCTGCTCGAAGAAGTGGGGAAATTGCGCCGCCCTTTGCTGTTCCTTCATTCACCGACTGATGATGTGGTCGGTATCGAGAACGCCAGCGCGCTTTTCGGCGCTGCCAAACACCCGAAAAGTTTCATTAGCCTGGAAGGTGCCGATCATTTGCTGCTCGATGAGGAAGATGCGCAATTTGCAGCCAGTGTCGTCGCATCCTGGGCCAGTCGATACATCCCCATGCGCAAGGATTGGCCGATGCCCGCCGAGGGGGTGGTTGTGAAAACCGGCCACGGCAAATTCGGTACGGAAGTGCACACACGGTCCCATCGCCTGATCGCGGACGAACCCCGGAGCTATGGAGGCGATGATACCGGACCGACACCTTACGACCTGCTCAATGCAGCGCTGGGCACGTGTACATCCATGACAATGAAAATGTACGCAGAAAGGAAAGGCTGGCCGCTCGAGGGTGTTACGATAGCGGTGACGCATGAACGCGAACACGCGGACGAATGCGATCACGTCGAAGCCATGCGGGAGGGGCGAAGAATGCAGGCGCTAAAGCGCCGCATTACCCTACACGGTGACGAACTGGACGAAGACCAACGCAGGCGCATTATCGAAATCGCCGACAAATGCCCGGTGCACAAAACCCTGGAGGGCGAATTGCACGTGCACACCGAACAGGGTGATTAGGCGTCGATCATTTCGCGATCGAATTCACCAGCGTTGTTCTGGATGAAATTGAACCGGTGTTCGGGGTTGCGGCCCATCAGCTGATTGACCAGTTCCTTCACGACCGCGCGCTGCTCGAATTCGGCGGGAAGGGTAATCCGGACAAGGCTGCGGGTGTCGGGATCCATGGTGGTTTCGCGCAGCTGGCCGGGGTTCATTTCACCAAGCCCCTTGAAGCGACCGACTTCGACTTTCTTGCCCTTGAACACCGTTTCTTCGAGTTGCTTGCGATGTTCGTCATCGCGGGCATAGCGGCTCTCTTTCCCGGCGGTGAGTTTGTAGAGCGGAGGCTGAGCCAGGTACAGGCGTCCGTCGCGCACGATTTCGGTCATCTCCTGGAAAAAGAAGGTCATCAACAAGGTGGCAATATGCGCGCCGTCGACATCAGCATCGGTCATGATGATGATGCGGTCGTAGCGCAGATTTTCGGGATCACATTCCTTTCGGGTCCCGCAGCCCATGGCCAGCGACAGATCGGCAATTTCGCTATTGGCGCGGATCTTGTCAGCGGTCGCACTGGCGACATTCAGGATTTTTCCGCGGATCGGCAGGATCGCCTGCGTTTTGCGATTGCGTGCCTGCTTTGCGCTGCCCCCGGCGCTGTCACCTTCGACGATAAAAAGCTCGGTTTCCCCATCACCTTCGCCGCTGCAATCGGTCAGCTTCCCGGGCAAACGCAGCTTCTTCGCGTTCGTCGCGGTCTTGCGCTTGATCTCACGTTCCTGCTTGCGACGCAGGCGTTCGTCCATCCGCTCCATAACCTGGCCGAGCAGCGCTTTGCCGCGATCCATGTTGTCGGACAGGAAATGATCGAAGTGATCGCGCACCGCATTCTCGACCAGGCGCGCAGCTTCCGGCGAAGTCAGACGGTCCTTGGTCTGGCTCTGGAATTGCGGATCGCGAATGAACACGGACAGCATGACCTCCGCCCCAACCATGATGTCGTCTGCAGTGAGGTCCTTGGCTTTCTTGGCGCCCGTCAGTTCACCGAACGCGCGCAAGCCCTTGGTCAACGCAGCCCGCAGTCCCTGTTCGTGCGTTCCGCCGTCGGGTGTGGGAACGGTGTTGCAGTACCAACTGGTCGATCCGTCCGAATATAGTGGCCAGGCGATCGCCCATTCTACGCGGCCCGCTTCTTCCGGAAAATCCTGGTTGCCAGCAAAGGGCTGCGCCGTAACGCACTCACGCCCGCCAATCTGCTCTGCGAGATGGTCGGCAAGTCCGCCAGGAAACTTGAAAACCGCTTCCGCCGGGACTTCCTCGGAAGCGAGAGCCTCCGCGCATTTCCAGCGTATCTCGACGCCTGCAAACAGGTAGGCTTTCGAGCGGGCGAGCTTGAACAGACGCTTGGGATTGAACTTGCGGTCGCCGAAGATTTCCGTGTCCGGCACGAAACTGACCGTCGTCCCGCGCCGGTTGGGCGTCGGACCAAGCTGTTCGATCGGTCCAAGGGTCTGGCCCTTGGAGAAACTTTGCGCAAAAAGCTGCTTGTCGCGCGCCACTTCGACACGTGTATCGCTGGAAAGCGCATTCACGACCGAGACGCCGACGCCGTGCAGGCCGCCACTGGTAGCATACGCCTTGCCGGAAAACTTCCCGCCGGAATGCAGTGTCGAAAGGATGACTTCCAGTGTCGACTTGCCCGGGTATTTCGGGTGTTCGTCTACCGGAATGCCGCGCCCGTTGTCTGCAACTGTTACACGATTGCCTTCGTCGACACGGATTTCGATCCGTGTCGCATGTCCGGCAACCGCTTCGTCCATCGCGTTGTCGAGAACTTCGGCGACCAGATGATGCAGTGCGCGATCGTCGGTCCCGCCGATGTACATGCCAGGTCGGCGCCTGACCGGTTCCAGCCCCTCCAACACCTCGATTGAAGAGGCATCGTAGTCACCGGAAGAAGTTGGCGTGTTTTCGAACAGGTCGTCTGACATGGAGCGAAGCTATATCGCAGCGTGCGGTGCGAGCAAGCGGTGGCTAGGGGTTATCCGCTCCGGCTAAAACCGGGACGGGGCATTCTCGACCACGGCAACCGATCCGTTGCGGACCTCGCGAACCTCGAAAGCTCTTTCAACCAACCCATAATCGCCGAAGCGAAAGGCTCCGTCCAGCCCGAGGAAACCATCGTCATCGCGCAATTGCCCGGTCGGGAAATCGCGTCCGACGCGCCAGTCCTGCGCCACGCGCAGCGTCAGCAATACCGCGTCGTACCCAAGCGTAGCGATACGATAGGGCTGACTACCGAAACGTGCTTCGTAGCTGTCGACGAACCGCTTGTAACGGTCATCGGAGACGGCGGAGAAAAGGGCTCCGTTCAAAGCTGAGGCGCGCGTCACCGAACCTTCGCCGCTCCACAGTTCGGTACCGAGTAACTGGGTAGCACCCTTGCCGCCCGGTTTGAGCACCCCTGCGGCCTGTGCCGCGAGGCGAGGACCGTCGGCTATCAGAACCGAATCGTAACCCCCATGAGCCTTCAGCCTTTCGGCTGCACTCACGATGGAGGTATTCCCGCGTGCAAACCGTTCGGTCCAGACGACAGTACCCCCGTAAGCACTTACGGCCCGCCTCATCGCTTCTTCGGCGCGGGTACCATATTCGCCATCAGGAGCGATGATCGCGAAATTCTGCGATCCGCGACCTCGGGCGTACTGGATCGTCCGCATCACCGACTGTTCGGGGATATGTCCCATGATGAAAACATCCGGCCCGCCAGCACTGGTGTCGTTCGAAAACGATATGACAGGAACATCCGCCGCGCGAGCAGGTGCAACAATCGACGGAATGTTGGAGCCGAGCAAAGGCCCCAGGATGAGCTTGTTTCCTTCCGCAATTGCTTGGCGGGCAGCTTCTTCGGGGCCCTTCGCCGTATCGTAGGTTGTGATCCGAAGATTTTCCGCACTCGTGTCCAGAAGGGCCATGGTTGTCGCATTCGCAATCGCCTGGCCGACCGGACCATTGGAACCTGACATGGGCACCAGCAGGGCAATGCGGTGACGCGTCTGGTCGGAGGGAAGCGCTTCAGTCGGCGTCGGTGAAGGCGTCGAGACCGCAGGTTCGACCCGCTCCGCGCCTCTGGGCAGGATAGTGGAACAAGCGCCGAGCAGGCTGGCGAGGCCAATGGTTACGATTGCCCGGCGGTCGATAGTCCAGCGCTTCATCTTGCCGCGTCCCTCACTTCTGGTTCATGGGGGGAGGGTGATCGAAGACGCCCCTCCCGAAGATAGCCTTACACCGGGGCTCTATATCGTCGCTACCCCTATCGGCAACCTCGGCGATATTACATTGCGCGCGGTGGATATCCTTCAGCGTTGCGACGGGGTGGCCTGCGAAGACACACGGGTTACGGGAAAACTGCTCAAGCATCTGGGTATATCGAAGCCGCTGTGGCGCTACGATGACCATAGCGAACACCGCGATCGCACGCGATTGGTCGATTCCATGCGCACCAGGGCGGTCGCACTGGTCAGTGACGCAGGAACCCCGATGATCTCGGATCCCGGCTACCGCCTGGTCAACGATTGCCGTGCTGATGGAATACCGGTCACTGCCATCCCCGGAGCGTGCGCGGCGGTCACTGGCGTCGCATTGTCGGGATTGCCCAATGACAGGTTCCTCTTTGCGGGGTTCCTGCCCAGCAAAGATAAAGCCCGGCGGGAGGTGCTCGAAGAACTGGGCGCAGTCGAAACGACCCTGGTTTTCTACGAAACCGCTCCTCGCCTCACCAAGTCGCTGGCAGCTATCGAGAAATTGTTGCCGAACCGGGAGGTAGCTGTCGCACGCGAGCTTACCAAACTGCACGAGGATGTCAGGCGAGGCCTCCCTTCGGGACTTCTGGCATTTTACGAAGCCAACCCCGCGAAGGGAGAAATCGTCCTTTTGATCGGGCCACCTCCGGAAAGCATTGCGAGCGAAGAGGATGCCGACGCCATGCTGTTGGATGCCCTGCGGACCATGAAGGCTTCGCAGGCGGCAGCGCAGGTTGCAAAAGCTACAGGCATAGATCGCAAGACCCTGTACGCCCGAGCGATGGAAATCCGCGCCAAATGAAACGCCAACTGGCCGAAAAAAGCGGCAGGGAGGGAGAGGCGAGGGCGGCA
>CATMNW010000190.1 GCA_950071875.1 uncultured Erythrobacteraceae bacterium
TGGCCGCCACTTTCCGAATTTGAAGTTTCTGCTGAGTGCTTCAGCGCCGATCTCCGAGCCGACGCTTCGCAAGTCGTGCCAGATATTCGGGAATCATGTTCTTCATTCGGGCTATGGACAGACCGAAATCCTGCCCATCGCGTCTATGGGGCCCAACGAGTGGTTCGGCGAATTTGAAGGTTCTGCCCCAATTCGGGCGGTCGGACGTCCCATGAGTGGCGCCGATATCGAAATCCGTAACGAGGACGGAAAGGTGCTGGGACCAAACGAGCCCGGCGAGATCGTCGCACGGTTCGAAAATGGCCAGATGGAGGAATTCTGGAACGATCCGGAGGAAACCGCCCGGCGCATGGAAGATGGCTGGGTCAAAACCGGCGATGTCGGCATGATCGACACAAACGGATTTTTGTATCTGCTCGATCGCAACAACGACATGATCGTGTCAGGCGGCTTCAATATCTATCCCACCGAAATCGAAAACGTAATTGCCGACCATCCCGGTGTACTCGAGGTCGCGGTCTTTGGCGTGCCCCATGAAAAATGGGGTGAAACGCCGCTTGCAATGGTGCGTGTCAAGCCCGGAGCACAAATCACGGAGACCGAGATAATAGATTTGGTGCGCCAGCGTCTGGGCTCCGCAAAAAAGCCAAGCAAGGTCGTTTTTACCGCCGAGCCACTGCCGTTGAGCAATGTCGGAAAGGTGCTTCGTTCAAAGCTTCGAGAGCCCTATTGGGCGGGCCAGGACCGGCGCATTTCGGGGGCATGACCGACGCAGCCATCCTAGCCACATCCTCTATTCCGGTGACCGCCTGCCGGCGCGCGGGAGACTGCAATGGACTATGAATACATCCTGGTTGAGCAACGCGGCCCAGCGCTTTGGGTGACCCTCAACCGGCCGGCAGCGTTGAACAGTCTGTCGTTGGCTTTGGCCGAGGAACTCGCCGCAGCGATCGAGGCAGCGGAAGCAGATGCGACGGTGCGCGCTTGCATTCTTACCGGCGCCGGACGGGCGTTTTGCGCTGGCGCGGATCTGCTCGCAATTGGCGATGGAACAGGCGGACAAACTCTCGCCGAACGCTTAAATCTGTTTCTGCCGCCGCTCGGTCAGGCTTTTAACAGGATCGAGACGTCGCGCCTTCCGATAATTGCGGCGGTCAACGGCCTTACGCTCGCCGGCGGCTTGGAACTGGTGTTGTGCTGTGATCTCGTCATTGCCGCGCACCCGGCCAGATTTGGCGACGCCCATGCAAATTACGGCCTGTTGCCCGGCGGTGGAGGGTCGGTTCGACTCCCTAGGAAGATCGGCGAAGCGCGTGCGAAACATCTGATGATGACCGGCGGGACCATCTCGGCTGCCGAGATGAAGGAAGCCGGACTCGTGACCCAACTGGTTGCTCCCGAGGATCTCATTGCGGCAGCGCAAGCGCTGGTAGAATCTCTTGCAGAAAAGAGCCGGCCAGGGCTCGCCTACATGAAGCAGCTAGTCCGCGCTGCGCAGGATAGCTCGCTCGAAGTCGGGCTGCGTCAGGAACTCGAAACCATGGCTGCTTACGCCTTGTCCAACGACATTGTCGAAGGACTGGCGGCATTCCGGGAGAAGCGGAAGCCCGATTTTTCCGACCGGTGAGACCTGATCGGATGCGGAACACATTGGAAGAATGGATCAACGAATGACCGACATATTCGTCATGGGGGTTGGGATGACCCCGTTCGGAAAACAGTTCGACAAGAGCCTGAAAATGCTCTGCGCCGAAGCTTCGTCGCAGGCCTTTTCCGACGCAGGATGCACCGCCGGCGATGTCGAAGCCATCTTCTTCGGCAATTGCGTCCAGGGGCATATGGAGGGCCAGGACATGATCCGCGGCGAAATCGTGGCGCGAGCGATGGGCATCTCAAGCGTTCCCGTGGTGAATGTCGAAAACGCATGTGCGACGGCTTCCACGGCCTTGCACATGGCCGCCGCCTATGTTCGATCGGGGGCAGCGGATGTCGTACTCGCGCTCGGCGCGGAGAAGATGTACTCGCCCGACAAGGCGCTCATGTTCAGTGCATTCGATGGCGCTTGGGACGTGCATGAAACCGAGTCGGGCCGCGCGCAGCTGCTGGCCATGGGCAATGGCGTCGATGTTCCGGAAGGAACGACATCGAGTCAGCCTTACAGCGTTTTCATGGATGTATACGCCGCGATGGCACGCGCGCACATGAAGACCTACGGCTCGACGCAAGCGCAAATCGCGGCCGTCTCGGCGAAAAATCACATGCATTCGACGCGCAATCTGCTTGCCCAGTATCGCCTCCCATATACCGTCGAAAGTGTACTCGCTGCGCCTCCGATCGTTTACCCGTTCACACTGCCGATGTGCTCCCCGATCAGCGACGGCGCCGCCGCTGCGATCATCTGCAGCGAAGCCGGTCGGCGCAAACTGTCGGCAGCCCCGGACAGGGCGCTAAGAATCCTGGCGTCTGTGCTGCAAACCGGCGCCGCGCGCGATCCCTTTGATTATGACCACCATGTCAGCCGCCTTGCGGCGAACCGGGCCTATGCGATGGCCGGCGTGGGGCCAGAAGATATTGGCGTCGCGGAGGTGCATGACGCCACGGCGGTTGGCGAGATCATTGAAATCGAGGCGCTCGGCCTGACGCCGCCTGGCGAGGGCGGACTCGCGGCAGAGCGCGGTGAGACGGCGCTGGGTGGGCGTATTCCGGTAAACACGTCGGGCGGGCTTGAATGCAAGGGACATCCGATCGGCGCCACCGGGCTCGGCCAAATCTACGAGCTTGCGCTGCAATTGCGCGGCGAGGCGGAAGATCGACAGGTTCCGAATGCCCGGTTCGCGATCGCGCAGAACGGCGGAGGTGTCATCGGGGTGGAAGAGGCGGTGGTCGCCGTCACGATCCTGGGCCGGTAGTTGTCAGAGCGCGCCTAGGGAAACACGGGGTCACGATATGAACTTTGAGCTGTCCGATGAACAACGCATGGCGGTGGAAACCGTCCGCCGCTTTCTCGACAACAAGCTTGAGCCGGAAATCCGCCGGCATGGGGAGCGATTCATCCCCAAACCGCTCATGAAGGAATGGACTCAAGCACTGACCGGCTATGGCCATATTACCGCACCGCATCAGGAGCAATGGGGCGGGCTTGATATGGGATGGCTCACTCATCTGCTCATTTTCGAGGAGATCGCCTATTCCTCGCTCGATGTGGCCATACCCGGCTTCATCAACGCGGTTGGCGCAGAACTCATCCGCCGCTTCGCCCCGGAGACGATCAAGCAACGCTATCTTGCCGACCTCGTCGCGGCCGAGAAGTTCGTTTCGCTCGGCATCTCGGAGCCCGATGTCGGCTCGGACGTCGCCGCCATCAAGACACGCGCCGTACGAGACGGCGATTTCTGGGTCATCAATGGCGAAAAGACCTGGATCACCAACGGAGCCTACTCGGACATCTTCATCTGTACGTGCAAGACTGGCGAAAATGAAGTCACTCACATCCTGGTCGATCGTGACGAGAGTGAGTATGAGGTGCGCGATATCCAGAAGATGGCGCTCAACGGCCAATCGACTGCACAGATATTCCTGTCCGATTGCCGCGTACCGGTGGCAAACACGATCGGCCGGGTCGGCGATGGATTGCGCAATACGTTGCAAGTGTTCGAGATTGCCCGCTGCCATATGGCGATGTGGAGTATCGGCATCGCACGGCGAGCAATGGATGAGGCGATCGCGTACGCTCGCGATCGCGCGCAGCATGGCAAGAAGATCGCCGGCCATCAGCTGATCGCCGACAAGATCGCCATCATGGCGACCAAGATCGACGCAGCCCGTCTGTTGACGCACCGGGCAATATCCCTCGTCCAGGCGGGCACGCGCGCAGAGACGGAATGCTCGATGGCCAAGTGGTACGCCACCGAAATGGCGATCGAAGCGACGCGCGATGCGCTTCAGATCCATGGCGGCAACGGCGTCACCCGCGAATTCATCGTTGAGCGGCTGGTGCGTGAGGCGATCATTTGCCCCATCCCCGATGGCACGACGGAGATTCAAAAGCTTGTTGTTTCGCGCGCCCTGACCGGCATTCAAGCCTTTCGGTAAGGCTCAGACGAAAACGACAGCGTCGACGGAAATGGAGCCGCGTGCCTGACTCGCACAGGATCAAATGCGCAGATGCGTCGCTCAGGTAAAAGAGGCAGACAAGCGATGGACGAAGAGCTTCGTTTCGATGGCAGGGTAGTGGTTGTGACCGGAGCCGGAGGCGGACTTGGGCGCCAGTACGCGCTGATGTTTGGCGGGCGCGGAGCCAAGGTGGTGGTGAATGATCTGGGTGGCGACGAGAAAGGGAGCGGCAGCTGCTCCACAGCCGCTGACAATGTGGTCGACGAAATTCGAGCCACGGGCGGTCAGGCGGTGGCAAATTATGCGTCGGTCGAGGAGGGCGCGCTGATCATCCAAGCCGCGGTTGACAACTTCGGAACCGTTGACGTCGTCATCAACAATGCCGGCATCCTGCGCGATGTGAGCTTCCACAAAATGACCGACGAAGACTGGACACTGCTTCAGCGGGTCCATCTGAATGGGACGCGGGCAGTGACGCAGGCAGCATGGCCGATACTGCGCGACAAGGGCTATGGCCGCATCGTCATGACCACGTCTGCAGCCGCAATCTACGGCAACTTCGGTCAGGCCAACTATGCCGCAGCCAAGCTCGGAATATTGGGGCTTGCGAACGCGCTGGCGGAGGAGGGGCGGTCCAGAAACATCCAGGTTAATACGATCGCCCCAATCGCCGCATCGCGTATGACCGCGACTGCCTTTCCACAAGAGTTTCTCGCCAATCTCAGAGCGGAAGCGATCAGTCCATTGGTCGGTTGGCTTGCGCACGAGAATTGCAGCGAAACCAAAGGGCTTTTTGAAGTTGGAGCCGGCTATATCGCCAAGCTTAGGTGGGAGCGCGCGCTTGGGCACGCCTTCGGAGCGGACAGGGCGTTCACGCTCGATGATGTCGCCCGGCACTGGGGTAGAATTGTCGACTTCACGGATGCCGAGCACCCGCTCGGGCTGAATGACAGCCTTGAGGCGGTAGAACGGGCGCTGAGAGCGTAATCAACCCGATGAATTACCATGATATTTTTGAGCGGCCGTCGGGCTGCCGATGGCGTCGTGCTGCCGCCAGATATCGATGAGCAGCAGGAATAGTTCTGCAGCGAATTGAATTGGACGACGGCCCTCAAATGCCGCCAAACGGCATGAACTACACAATATCTCCTGGGAAGAGAGGATCAGCCATGAGAGGATGTCTATTGGCTTCTGCCGCGTTGTTGTGCTCGGGAACAGCATTTGCCCAGGAAGCAACGCCCCAGGCGAACGACCAAACCGGGAGCGCCACGGAAGCGCTGGCTGAGGACATTGTCGTTACCGCCACCAAAAAGGGCTATGGCGAAAGCGTGCAGAAAGGACCGATGTCGGTCACGGCTTTTGGTGAAG
>CATMNW010000191.1 GCA_950071875.1 uncultured Erythrobacteraceae bacterium
GCGCCCTTTTCAAGGTCCTGCGTCGCGGCGTTGAACGCCTTGCAGAATTCCATGATGTTCACGCCGCGCTGACCCAGTGCAGGGCCGATCGGGGGCGAGGGGTTGGCGGTGCCGGCGGGCACCTGCAGCTTGATATAGCCGTCGATCTTCTTGGCCATGAATGGCCTCCTTTCTCACTATCGCCGCGCCTGTTTCCAGCCGCGGCTCATGGTAAGCGGTCAAGCGGTCCGATGCGATCGAACCTCCCGCGCGATTTCCCGAAGATGACTTGGGAAGGCGCGCACATAGCGATTCAGGCCCGATTTGCAAGCGATTCGCGTGTCCCGCCTGTCGGAACCTGTTGCCCTTCGGTCGACCGCAATTTGCCCGCGCCCGGCATGTGTTGTAAGTCTATCAGTATGAGGATGCCCCCGAATGCGCTTGCCCTGGCCGCGCTATTGTGCGCGGGGGTGGCCGCTGCCTCTGACCGGCAGGACGGGGCAGCGCAGGATACCGGCACGCGCATGCCTGCCCTGCCCCCGGCAGAATTCGATGAAGAACTGGCCATCGGCGGTGAAGAAATCGGCGCCCACAAGCTGCGCAGCCGCATGACGGTGGACGTCATGGTGAACGGCACCGGCCCGCACAAATTCGTAGTCGACAGCGGCGCGGACACATCTGTGGTCGGGGAGAAGCTGGCCGGAACGCTGGCCATGCCCGAAGGCTCTCCCACGATGTTGCATGGCGTGACCGAGAGCAAGGTAGTGGACCGGGTAATCGTCGACGAGATCGCTCTGGGCCCCACAGTCACCACCGATCTGGAATTGCCGGTGCTGGACGAACGCGATCTTGGCGGAGATGGCATGATCGGCCTCGATGCGCTTGTCGAACAGCGCCTGCTGCTCGATTTCGAGAAGCGCCACATCAGCGTCGATGACGGTTTCACACCGGGCAGTGCGATGGACGGCATGATCGTGGTGAACGGCAGGTTGCAGAACGGCCAGCTGATACTGACCGCAGTGTCGGCAGGGGCTGAAAAGATCGACGCGGTGGTCGATACCGGATCCGAAATTACCATCGGGAACCGCGCCCTGCGTGACAAGCTTGCCCTCAGGCGCGCCGGAGATTTCAGCAAGATCACGGTTTACGGCGTCACCGGAAAGGCACTGGAGATCGACTTCCTGCTGGTGAAGGAGATGACGCTTGGGCCGGTTTTCCTGCGCAATGTGCCCATCGCCTTTGCCGACATACCGCCATTCGAAGTCTTCGGCATCGCCGACAAGCCGGCGATGCTTCTGGGCACAGATCTGATGGAAAATTTCCGCCGGGTCTCGCTCGATTTCAAGGATCGCAAGGTGCGCTTCCAGCTGAAGAAATGCGAGAACACCTCGCTGGTATTGCGCACCACCACGCTTGCCTCGAGGTTGAGAGCCGACCGCGCCAGCGCGTGTAGCTGACAAACCCCATTGCCCTGATCACGCCGCCACCATAAAGGCGCGGCCGATGGAACGGGCGCGGTCAACAAAGGCGATATGGTTGCTGCTGGCGGCAACGCTGTTCCTGCGCGCGCTGGTGCCTGCAGGCTGGATGCCCGACACCGGCCGCACCGATACGATCGTCGCGAAAATGTGTAATTCGACCGCGACGGTCGTCATCCCGATCGACCGGGAATCCGGGCCCGCCGAGCCTACTACGCATGAAACCGGCACCTGTCTCTTTGCCGGTTTTGCCGGCGATGCACCGTTGCCGGAAACGTCCGTGGGCGCCGATCGAATGGTGCCGCCTGCGCAACAACCCATCGGCGTGCTGGCGTCCTTGCTGCTTGAACGCGCCGCCTACCTCCTGCCGCCCGGCAGGGCTCCGCCTGTCGCCGCCTGACCGGCGTTTCCCGTCGCCAAGGGGAACGCTGCAATCACGGCAATTCTCTTTTACGACAGGAATATTCAATGAAACACGTAATCGTGCGCGCCATTCTGGCGTCGCTCGCCCTGCTTGCTGCCTATCCTGCACATGCGCAGGAAGCTGAAGATGTGTCGCAGGACACCATCGTCGTCACCCCGGTTACTCTGCATCCGGCAGCGGGCCTGATGAACGAACATACCCATGACGGCGGCGAGTTCATGATCGGCCTGCGGTATACCCGCAGCGAATATGCAGGCGCCAACCAGTCCGGCACCGACGAACTGACCGATGCGCAGGTGCTGGCGGCAGGATACGCAGTCAAAGCCCTGAAGATGAGCATGGATATGGTCATGCTCGACATCATGTATGCGCCGAACGACAAGATCACGCTGATGGTCATGCCGCACTGGATGCGTCACGATATGACCATGGTAGGCATCGACCCCGCCAATACCGGGATGGGCCACGGTGATATGGGCAGCCACGGCGACATGGGCGACATGGGTCACGGCCACCATTCGATGGCGTTCGGCCAGACGATGAGCCATGCGACGCAGGGCTTCGGGGACACACTCGTTTCGGCAAGCTACCGGTTGGCCAACACGCCATCCTTCAAGGCGCATGCCACCCTCGGCGTCTGGGCCCCCACGGGCAAGGTCGATCGCAAGAATGCCGACGGGACCTTCGTCCATTACATGATGCAGTCCGGCAGCGGGACTTGGGACATCGAACCTTCGGTTACCGTCGCCGGACAGTCCGGCCTAGTCGGCTGGGGCGCGCAGGCAAGCTATCGCTGGCGTACCGATGACGAGAACGAGAGCGGTTTCGCGTTCGGCGACAAGGCGCAAGCGACGGGTTGGCTAAGCTATCTGGTGGATAGCGGTTTCAGCCTGACCAGCCGCGTCACCTGGGAGCATGAAGGCCAGATCCTCGGTCACTACAACGGTCCACACAACCACGCCACGCCCTCGGACATCCAGGCCAATTACGGCGGGGACAAAAGCCTTGCCGGCTTCGGCGCGAACGTGGCGCTGCCGGTAGGCGGGCCCGACCGCCCGCAGCTGGGCGTCGAGTTCGGCGTGCCCGTCTATCAGGACCTGAACGGTATCCAGTTGCCCGAAGACTGGCGCCTTTCGGTTTCGCTGGGGCATACCTTCTGAATCGAAAAGGCCCCGCCCGGATCGTCCGGGCGGGGCCTTTCAAAAACCGTGGCCAGGCCGCGGTTTACTTAACCAGTTCGACCTGCTCGAAATCGAGTTCGACAGGCGTGGCACGACCGAAGATCGATACCGAAACCTTGACCTTCTGCTTGTCGAAATCGAGTTCCTCGACAAGGCCGTTGAAGCTGGCGAAGGGCCCGTCGAGCACCTTGACCTGGTCGCCGATTTCGTAATCGACCGAAACCTGGGTCTTCGGGGCCGACTTGGCTTCTTCCACGCCGCCGAAATAGCGTGCGGCTTCCTTCTCGGAAATCGCCTGCGGCTTGTTATTGTTGCCCAGGAAGCCGGTGACCTTCGGCGTGTTCTTCACAAGGTGATAGACATCGTCGGTCATGTTGAGCTTCGCGAGCACGTAACCCGGCATGAACTTGCGTTCGACCTGGACCTTCTTGCCGCGCTTTACCTCGGTCACGGTCTCGGTCGGAACTTCGACTTCCTCGACGCCTTCGGACAGGCCCAGACGCTCGGCCTCGGAAATGATCGAATCGCGGACCTTGTTCTCGAAGCCGGAATAGGCGTGGATGATGTACCAGCGTGCCATGTGTCTGAATTACCCTGTCGAAATGCGGATCAGGCGAGCGTGAGGAGCCAGCGCACGACGGCACTGAACAGCGAATCCACGCCCAGGAAAAAGAGCGAGAGGATCAGGGTGAGGATGAACACGAAGATCGCCGTGCGCACCGTTTCTTCGCGCGTCGGCCATACGACCTTGCGCCCTTCGGCCTGCACCTGCCGGAGGAATTCCGCCGGGCTGGTCTTCTTTTCGTCTGCCATCGTCCACGTCTCTCGCGTATAAATCGTGCCGCCTTCCGCCACGTCCCTTTCAGGTAGGGTCTCTCGCCGCCCCGGTTCAAGTCCGGGAGGGGCTTTTCGATTCCCAATGTCGGAAGACGCAAGCGCATCTAGTCCCGCGCGCATCAAAAGGCAAGCCGGGGACGCCACGCGAATCTCCCCTTTGCAAGCGCCGCGCGCGCGACTAGCCTGCACGCTTTCAAGTCTGCGGGACGCACGAGGGGAATTTTTGCAATGGCTAATGCCGCTCCGCCAAGTTTTGGCGAACGGATGATCGAACCGGTCACCAACCTATCCGACTTCATCTGGGGGGGCACCTGGAACGGGGCGGAAATCCTGCCCTTCCCGCCAATGACCATCATCCTTCTGGGCATCGGCCTGTGGATCATGGTCGGCCTGAAGTTCTATCCGATCATCAAGCTCGGCAGCGCGTTCAAAGGCCTGTTCGCGGGCCGCAAGAGCCAGGGCGAAGGCGAAATTTCGCCGTTCGCCGCACTCTCCACCGCACTTTCGGGCCAGGTCGGCACAGGTAACCTTGCCGGTGTCGCCACCGCCATCGCACTGGGCGGACCGGGCGCGATCTTCTGGATGTGGGTCACTGCCCTGTTCGGCATGGCGCTGGCTTTTGCCGAAGGTTCGCTGGCCATCCGCTATCGCGAGCGCACCAGCGACGGCGTGCTGCGCGGGGGCCCCATGACTTACATCATGATGGGCCTGGGCAAGAAATGGACATGGCTGGCTGTGGTCTTCTGCCTCGGCACGCTGTTCTCGGCCCTGGTTACCGGCAACTCGATCCAGGCGAATGCCGTGGCCGACGGGCTGAACGAATTGTTCGGCATCGAGGAATGGCTTGGCGGGCTTATCGTCGCGATCCTCGTCTTCATCGTCATCATCGGCGGCATCAAGTCGATCGGCAACGTGGCTGAAAAGGTCGTGCCGTTCATGGCTGCGGCCTACATCGTCATGGCAGTTATCGCGCTGATCCTGAACTTCGGCGACCTGCCCGAAACCTTCGCCCTTATCTTCAACGGCGCCTTCAATCCGCAAGCGGCAACCGGCGGCTTTGCAGGGGCTGCGATCATCATCGCCATCCGTGCCGGTGTCGCGCGCGGCCTGTTCTCCAACGAGGCTGGCCAAGGTTCGACCGCCATCGCCCACGCGGTGGCGCAGACCAATGATCCGGAATCGCAGGGTCGCATGGCCATGCTGGGCACGTTCATCGACACGATCGTGATCTGCACCATGACGGCACTGGTGATCCTGACGGTGCGCGGCGATTTCACCGCCGGGGGCGAGGCGGTGCTGCACGCCTGGCAGAGCGACCGGGTGGGCTTTGAGATGACCAGCGGTGCCTTTGCCGCTGCATTCCCTGCCATGATCGGTTCCGTCCCCATTGGCACTCTGGTGGCCTCGATCGTGCTGATCCTGTTCGTCTTCACCACGCTGCTGACGTGGAGCTACTATGGCGAGCGGGCGATCACTTTCATCTACGACCGGTTCAAAGGCTCCAACCGCGCGGGCGAGAAGAAGCTGCACATGGCCTGGCGCG